>CAZIHK010000013.1:0-9880 GCA_964539035.1 uncultured Candidatus Saccharibacteria bacterium
GATAGATCATAGATATTTATTGTAGAGTCATTATTGGCATCACCTTGGGCATGAGTGACACTTGTCTTACCCCAATTGGTAGCTAGTATAGATAAGTCATAGACATTTACTGTGCTATCACTATTGAAGTCAGCATTAAGGCTAGCAGTAGCATTACTGACTAGTAGTAAGTAGGTGCCAATGGAGGCAAACATTATTATTGCCAAAATCGAAGTAAAAAGTATATTGGATTTGGATAGTAGTACTGGTAGTTTGTTTGAATTATTTGCCACACCAAACCTTTCAACTATATATGAGCTTACGATTTGTTATAGCACCGAGAAGAGGCCTTAGCAAGTAGCCAAAGACATTAACGATAAATATCTAGTAAACCTTTTGAGCGACTACAAGATGGCCACGGTTGCCAGCCACGGCTTTTATATAGGTTAGCAGCAGCTTGATCTTGAATCTCGGGAGATGTATTGCTAGGTAGCATTTCACCATAACCTGCTGGTGCATTTGAACGCCAAGTACCTAAATTGAACTGATAGGCACCATAATATCCATTACCTGTATTGCTAGTGTAGGCACCTTCACAACTACGTAACTTAGCCAGTGCGGCAGCAAAATCGCCGCTAAAGCCTTCTGTTTTGCCACCTACTGTCATTTCTTGTTTTTGGGATTGTGACGTAATTACCTCTTGCAACACTCGACGGCCAATTTCTTTGCCATCTCTTAGATCTATCTCATATACCACTTGTTTCTGACCGTCCTTACCGATAGTAATTATTTCTTTATAGCCTAGTGGCTTATTCGGATCTATATGAGTAATTGTTTCGAACCTAACTACTTCATCAAGGGTTACTACCTGTTTGCCATATTTACTTATAAATATCGGTAAATCTTGGGTTAATGGAGTATTTGGTTCCGGGGTGACGGTAGCTCCGGCCTCTGGCACAATACCCCTCTCTTTTAGTAAATCACCTACCGTAGAAACATGTGTTCGGTATGTGGCTGCTAGTGACCCATACAGGCTTATAGTCACAGGTACAGCCCTATCAATATTTAAAGTTACCCCCAATACGTTATCTTTAATAAAAGTAGACGTAGTATTAAATTGATATTTGTCTTCTGGGTATACAGTAAAACCAGCCTTTTCGGCAATTAATTGTGGTGTTTTATGTGGAGTCATTACATGTTTTATATCGGCACCATCAACAATCGTCACTGGTTTAGCGTGATAAACATGAATCCTAAAATTATCTGAATCAATCGTAGTATTCAGGGCAGGTTCTACTAGGTCGGATTCATTGATAGTTATTTGTGCTTTTTGGACGAACTCTCCAACCGTAATTGCCCTAGTTGGAGCAGCTGTCTCTTTACCGTCAACATAAAGACTAACAATATGGCTATCATTTGCCCCTAGCGTTTGGCCGTTAGCGACAACCAAACCACCCGCAAAAAAGAAAAAGGCAAATAACACAGAAAACACACCAAAGCCAAAGGCATGTGTGTTCAAAATCTGATAAATTGGATTAATTACTAATTTCATTTATAACCATATAACTTTAGTCGTTTTACCATACCAACAAGTAAGCCCATTTTTGCAGCTACTATAAGTGCTATTAAGGTGAAACGCCAAAGTTGGTCGTTTACGAGTATAGCAAATTTAGGTCAACATTTCCATTTTGGCTAAAGTTAATGCTTTGGCTGTTGTCTCGTTCAATTTAATCTTTTTTACATCTTTAATGCTTACAAATTTTGCTTGCAGGATTTCTGTGTTTATTGTTATTCTTGGCCTGGTTCTGAAATTATACTTATAGATTTGGTAATTATTAGCAAAGCGTGATCTATAGCTTTTACCGCCAAGTTTAGTTAATGCACTGGGAATAATATCAATATTTAGCTCCTCGTATACCTCCCTGGCGACTGCGACTTTTGGGTCTTCACCATTATGCATGCCACCACCCGGTAAAGCCCATTCGTCATGCAAGCCTAACCAGTTTTGGCTTAAAACAATTTCGTTTTTATAAACCAACAAAACATATGCGCGATCTGAGTTGTATATATACAACCTGAATAAAGGGTAAATACAGATATAGATGAGTTTGCCAACTAATTTTTTAATTATCATACTTTTTCGAGCGGAGCAAAAGCCATATTTAGTTTTTTAGTACCCTTGCCACTAAAATGAACAGCTACGTTTTCACCTTCGACTTCTAGCACCCGGCCAATACCAAAAAGTTGATGTCTAACTTTGTCACCCACTTCTAGCTCCAATACATAGCGTGGTTCATTTAAAATTTCGTCGGATATACCACTTGCTCGTTCGGTTGCTTGGCTTAAACTCAAAATTGAATTATGAGCCATAAATTCACCGTCTATCTCGCTTAAAAATCGTGATGGAGGGTTATGTTGAACTCCACCATACAATATACGGCTATCAGCATAAAGCATGTATAGCTCTTCTTTTGCCCGAGTCATGCCTACGTAGCACAGACGACGCTCTTCTTCCATCTCGGTTTGGTCAAAAAGTGCCTTAGAATGAGGCAATAGGCTTTCTTCTAACCCAGCCATAAAGACTACAGGGAACTCTAGACCTTTGGCGCTGTGCAGTGTCATTAAAGTCACTGATTCTTGAGCTTCATGGAGCTTATCTAAATCGCTAATCAGGGCCACTTCTTCTAAAAAGCTTGTTAGACCAACTTCGCTATAAGCTTTGGCAACGCTTAATAGCTCACGCACATTTTCACCTCGAGATTCGGCCTGCACAGATCCATCATCTAAATACTTGAAGTAATCAATTCTTTTGAGCAATTTTTGCATCAAATCAGCTACTGGCAAATCTTCGCTCTCGGCTCTAAATGACAAAATGATATCGTTAAATTCTATTAATGAGCTCTTGGCTTTAGGGGTCAAATCAACTTTTTCAACGCTGCTTAGGGTTTGTTCTAGGGTGGCAGAATTATCATTACGCCAGCTAAGTAGATTTTGGATTGATTTTGGGCCCAAACTCCTAGATGGTACATTTACAATACGACTAAAACTAACTAGATCCTCTGGCTGATAAATTAGTCTTAAATAGGCTAAAACATCTTTAATTTCGGCCCTTTCATAAAAGCGTAAACCGCCAATTATCCTATAAGGGATACCATATCTTACGAATTGTTCTTCTAGGCTGCGGCTTTGAGCATTGGTGCGATATAAAACCGCATAATCGCTATATTTGCGCACACGCATATCAATTTGAGTCTGGATACGCCGTATAATTGCTTCACCCTCGGCTCGCTCGTTCATTATTGGTACCGTTTGTACTGGCTGGCCAGGGTCTTCTGCAGTCCATATTTTTTTAGTCGATCGATGCTTATTTTTAGAAATTACGGCGTGTGCAGCATCTAAAATGTGCTTTGTACTACGATAATTTTGTTCTAATTTTATGACTGCACATTTAGGATAATCTTTTTCGAAATTCAATATGTTTCTGAAATCAGCACCGCGCCAACTGTAAATGCTCTGCCAATCATCCCCAACAACGCAAATATTCTTATGGCTAGCTGTTAAAAGTTTAATCAGTTTATATTGAGCAGCATTTGTATCCTGATATTCGTCTATCAAAATGTACTTAAATAAAGTTTGCCATTTGTCTTTAAGCTCTGGGTGGTTACTAAGTAGCTTAACTGTACGACCTATTAAATCGTCAAAATCGAGCGCAATGTGTTGTTTTAATGATTGTTCGTATAGTGGAAATACTTTTGCTGCCATTTTTTGGGCAGGTGCTTTAGCGTAGCCTTCGTACAGGGTTGGTGTTACAAGTTCATTTTTAGCACTGCTTATAAGACTGGCTAGCATTTTTGGAGGGAACTGCTTTTCGTCTATATAAAGTTGCTTGCACAATTGTTTAACCACCGCTGTACGGTCTGCTTCGTCAAAAATAACAAAGTTTTTATTGAGACCAGCCCAATCGCCGTCTTGGCGTAAAATACGTACGCAAATACCATGGAAGGTACCCATATATGGCATGAACATTCTGTGATCTGCACTTTGGCCAAGTAACTTGGCAACTCTTTCACGCATCTCTTTGGCTGCTTTATTAGTAAAAGTTACAGCTAGTATATTTTGCGGATCGGCTAAGTTTTGGCCGATTAAATATGCAATACGATTAGTTAAAGTTTTGGTTTTGCCACTACCAGCACCGGCCAATATCAACACCGGACCGTCAACAGTAGTAACGGCCCTTTGTTGTTCTGGGTTTAGTCCTGTGAGAAAATCTTGCACTTATCTTATATTGTACCAATTTTTATCTTACAAAAACGTTGTGCTTTATCTATTTGCTTACTTTGAGCACATAGTACAACACTATGCCCACAACGATTGCCGCGCATAATACACCAAATACAAGGGCCATTTTTAGGCTGCCATGACTATGGTGAGTATTGCCTATCGGTACATGATATTCTTTAGTATCAAATATTTTTGGGTCTTGCATATCTTGGTTTGTATCATCATTTGCCGGTTGACTAGGGTCTGGCAAAGCATCAGAAGCAACAAATCTATCTAATGTTGGTGCCGGTGTGTTTGAAGTTATTTTGGACTCTACATCATTTTGTAAAGTTTCTTGTACTTTTACGTCTCTCGTTACAGCAGATTCATCAGTTTGCGATGAATCATTAGTGTTAGTGTTTTTTTGTTCAACTTCGTCTAAATCATCTTTATTTGGATCGTTTTCATTGTTTTTAACATCTTTGGGCTCTTCGTCTATTGTGCCTGGTAACGGATTCACAAAAGGTACATCTTCGTCTTCGGTTGGCTCTAGATCTTGGGGTCTTTGGCCATCACCATCCCTGTTATCATCGACTTTATCAATATCAATATGATCAGGTGCCTTTAAATCTGGGTGCGATAAAGAATCAGAGGATTCGGTTGACTCAAAGGCTTCTTCGGGCTCAATTAAAGTGTCGTCATAAGTAGTAGTAGCACCTTCGGCATCACTTTCGGATTGTGATTCTTCTTGGGGTTTTTGTCCGTCATCTACATTTATCATCTGACGTTTTACGTATTTAAAAGGAGGTGTACCACCAGGCATATTTGTGCTTGGTTTAGCTACATCAAAGTATTTTTTATCTGGATCTGCAGTTGGTCCCATATATTATAGTTCTCCTTCTGGTTTTGAGCTTTGAACTGTACGAAAGGCTGCATCCACAATCCCAGAAAATTGTTGATAATTTAGACTGGCGTTACCAACCAATAAACCATCGACACCTTGAGTATCTAAATAACCACCTGCTACATCGGACGTTACACTACCCCCATAAAGCACCCTTAATTTTTGAGCAGCTTTTTGGCCATAAAGCTCGTTAATATTGTTTCGGATAACTTTTATAGCTGCTTGCACTTGATCTGGTTTGGCAAAATTACCAGTACCAATCGCCCAAACTGGCTCGTAAGCAATTACTAAATTTTGAATTTCTTCGGAGGTAACATTTGATAATGCCGAAACCACTTGGTCGTGCAATACTTGATTGGCTTCACCGCTTAAGCGCTCGGTTTTGGTCTCACCGACACACAAAATTGGCACAATACCATTACGAAAGGCAGCAGCCACTTTTTTGGTTATATCATCCAGTGATTCGTTAAAAATATTACGCCGTTCACTATGACCAACAATTACGTAATGAGTTAGTTCGCGCAACATCGTAAAAGAAATTTCGCCAGTATATTCACCATCGTCTTTATAAAAAGCATTTTGGGCAGCTAATCTAAATTTGCGCCTGTCGAGCTGAACACTTAACGGTTGCAACACCATCATACTTGGCGCCAAAACAACCTCTATATCACGATGGATTTTAATGCGTTCCTGGAGTCTATGTAGCAACATACTTGCTTGCGAAGTATTTAAATGCATTTTCCAGTTACCGACGATTAAAATCCTGCTCATTCTGTTACTTCCCACCCGTTTTTAAAACATTTATGCTTAATTGCGATTTTATCACGCTTGATTACCAATTAACACCGCTATTTATATTATTACTTATTTTCTAGAGCCTCTATTCCGGGTAATTTATTGCCAGCCATTAGCTCTAAGGCTGCTCCACCCCCCGTTGAAACGTAACTAAATTTATCTCTGAGGCCATCGATAGACTCAATATAAGCAACCGTATCACCACCAGCAATGATCGTAAATGGTTTAGCCATATCGTTATTTTGCCCACCACTTAAAGCATCGGTTATTACTTTTGTGCCATGTGCAAAAGGGTCAAAAGCTCCATTTATGCCTTTGATTTCGGTTACCCCCGCCATACCGTTCCATAATGCCGTATTTGCCATCTTTAAACTACCAGCAATACTAGCGGCACTTATTGGGCCAATATCTAATATCATTTCTTCTGGCTGGATAGTATAAGTCTCTGGTTGAGGGGTCTTGGGATAAGAGATAATATCTGACCAAGTATGCTGGCTGACATCGACTACCCTTGTTAAACAGCTAGCATCACGACTTTTTGCTACGACCACGTCAGTTGGCAAGTAAAAAGTGAATGGCTCTTGTTTCATACGTTTTCTAGCATTTGCAATAACGTTTTTTGCATTTTCTAAATTCTCCGGCTCTACTTGGCTACTGCCTACCTGCACACCATCAGCCATCAAAAAAGTATTGGCCATCGCACCAATGACGGCAACATAATCGGCTGTTTGACAATAATGTTCGACCATTTTAATTTTATCGGATACCTTTAAGCCGCCTATCACTACCGCAAGTGGCTTTTGTGGATTTTGCGTGGCTGATTGAATTGCGTTTACCTCTTTTTCGAGTAATAAACCAGCTACACTTGGCAAAAAATGAGTAACCGCCTCTACAGAAGCATGCTTGCGGTAGACAACACCAAAACCATCTTGTACAAAAAAGTCTGCATAGCTTGCAAGTTCTTTAGCAAAATTTTCGTCATTAGATTCTTCTTGAGGATGGAACCTTAAGTTTTCCAGTAAAGCTACGCTTCCTAGCGATAATTCTGTGATTTGTTTGCTGGTATCAGGCCCGATGCAATCTGGTATGAATGCTACAGGCTTGTCTATCAACTTGGCCAGTTTTATGGCAGCGGGTTTTAGACTCAAAGCGGGATCTGGTTTCCCACCTGGTCGACCTAGATGTGAAATTAATATTACTTTTGCACCTTTATCAAGTGCATATGTAATAGTCGGCAGTGTTTGACGGATGCGATAATCATCTGTTATTACACCGTGCTCGCTGAAAGGAGTATTGTAATCAACCCTGATTAGTACTGTTTTGCCGTTTATATCGATGTCGCGAATAGTTTTTTTACTTAGCATTTTGGCTCCTTATTCTAATGCCCTAACTTTAATTGTGTCGGTTGTGCCTACTACACCAGGGCGATGACCACTAGCCGTTACTACAACATCACCTTTTTTTAATACCTTATACTGTTTAAGCCAATCTGTTAATTTGGCGGCTTGATAATGCTCGTCTTTGCGGATAAATGTAATACTGCCATACAGAATAGTTAGCTGTTGGGCAACTTTTTTACTACTAGTAACAACAATTACTGGCAATTGAGGTCTCCGGGCAGCAATTTTTAAGGCTGTTGCTCCGCTTTTTGTCTCGGCTACAATAGCAGACGCATTTATCGATTGAGCCAGTGTAATAATTGCTTTAGAAATTGCCGTTTGACAATCTAAATCAGTTTTCGAGTCATCGTAATAAATTGGTCTTAGCGGCGAGTGTTCTTGGGTATAATGAATAACCTTGTCCATAGTTTCGACGGCTTTTATAGGATATTTACCAGCTGCTGTTTCGTCGCTAAGCATCATTGCATCAGTACCAAGCAAAACAGCAGTTGCAACGTCACTCACCTCTGCCCTTGTTGGCTCTGGGCTATCAGCCATGCTGGCTAGCATTTGGGTAGCTACAATGCTAGGTTTACCGTACTTAAGACCTAGTCCAATAATTTTACGCTGTAAAACAGGCACCGCCTCCGGGGTCACCTCTATAGCTAAATCACCTCTAGCAACCATAGTCGCATCAGCTTCTATGATTATTTCTTCTAGATTGTCCGCAGCAGCTCTTGTCTCTATCTTGGCGATAATTTTTGCATCGTAATTTAAGTTACCCAAAAGTCGCTTAAGATGTTTTATATCATCAGCAGATTGCACAAAACTAAGGGCAACATAATCAAAACCTTTATCTAGTCCATAATTTATATCTTTTTGGTCCCTTTTTGTTAAAATATCGCCTTCGAAATCGGTATCTGGCAGATTAATACCCTTACGGGCAATTAAAATCCCGTCGTTTTCTGCCCTGGCGTATACGATTCCATCTTTTACACTACTAATGGTAGTAAGTAATTTACCATCATATAAATACATCCGCTGCCCACGTTTAACCTTTTTACTAAGATCGTATTGAGTTGGGATAATACCACTAATTATATAATCTGCTTTAAAACCAAAACTTAAACTTTGTCCGTTTTGGACAGGTAAAACTCCATCAAAATCACCTAATCTTATTTTAGGACCTTGCAAATCTTGGATTAAAGCAATCGGTTTGTTAAGTTCGGCACTGGCTTGGCGGACCCAGGCAATTTGTTGGTCGCGTTCTTCGTCGGTACCATGACTAAAATTAAGCCTAATTGCATTAGCACCAGCTTTTATTAAGGCTAATACCATTTCATAGCTATTTGTTGCTGGGCCAACTGTGGCGATAATTTTGGTACGTTTAAAATCATCAGAGCTAATTTTAGGGGCAACTTCAGTCACATTCATTTTTTATTTTCCCACCACATATTAACCCTAGTATAACAGAGAAAGTTCAAGTAAAATATATTTATGCAAACAGAGATTGAAGCAAAATTTTTAAATATTGATAAAGATAAGATAAGAGCTAAATTAATAAAACTTGGAGCCAAACTGCAACACCCCGAGCGATTAATGAGCCGAGCGATGTTTGACTACCCCGATTGGCGCCTAGAAAAAATTGGTGGCTGGATTAGAGTCCGCAACGAAGGCAACAAAATTACTTTAAGCTACAAACAGCTAAACAACCGTACGTTGCACGGCACAAAAGAGATGACCGTAATAGTCGATGATTTTAACACCACCTGTGAACTATTTAAAACCATCGGTTTGGAACAAAAATCTTACCAAGAAACCAAGCGTGAAAGCTGGAAATTGCGCAAAATAGAAATAGAAATTGACGAATGGCCTTGGATACCGCCTTTTATTGAGATAGAGGCCAAAAGCGAAAAAGAAGTAAAAGATATGGCTGCTAAATTAGGTTTTGATTGGAAGGAAGCCCTCCATGGCAGTGTTGAAATTGTTTACCAGCAACATTACAAAGTCACAGAGCAAGAGATTGACCATTGGGATTCTATAACTTTTGTAGAATTACCAGATTGGCTAGAAAGTACAAGGATAAATAAGAGTTAAAATAAATGAATTTACTATTATTTGGCGGTAACAGTATTCGTAACAAAGACTGGATTAATCAGTGCGCTAAAGAATTCCAGCCATTATTTAAGATATGCAAGGTACATCATTACGAACATTGGCAAAAACAAGAAGATTCGATTGATATACCAAAAGAATTGCATAATATTGCCCTTGAAGTAATAAATTTTAACAATTATGCGGTTTTTGCTAAATCAATTGGCATGATATTAGCTGCTAGGGCGATATACGAAGGTATTATAAAGCCCCAAAAATGTATCTTCTTAGGTCTGCCAATAGGAGTAATTAATAAAGATAAAAATGCAATAAGTGATTATTTTAAGTCAATAAAAAAACCAATTTTATTTATCCAAAACAATAATGATCCAGTGGGTTCGGACGAACAAGTAAGAAATTATTTACTAGAGATTAACCCAAGCGACTATTCTTTAGAACTATATCAAGG
>CAZIHK010000014.1:0-7571 GCA_964539035.1 uncultured Candidatus Saccharibacteria bacterium
ATAATGATAAATAATGCTATAATATATAATTATGTCAGAAAATCTGTCTAGAGTAGATATAAAAGAAATATTAAAGCCTCAAAATACACCAGAGATGGCATTTGAGTCGTTTTTTATGCTAGTTGGCGATAGGGAAAAACGCGAAAACACAAAAGAAGATTTTTTGAGCGGCAGAATAATAAATCCCAAGCTAGATTACCCAAGATTAAATGAACAGACTCTTGATGAAGGTATTAAAAGTTTACTGCATATTTTAACAGTAGCAGAAAGTTTTGACGGTGATGAAAAATCTGCAATTTGGGATAGTGCCGCTTACCGCATGGCAGATATGTATTTGCTAAAGAGCTTATTAAACCTACAGACGCAAGTACAGGGTGGCAACGAGCAAAAAATTAATCAAGCGGCCGAGTCGCATCAGAGATTAAATGAAGAATTGTTCGGTAAACCAAGTGAAGAATTAACAGAACAAGTTTTTGGTGAAGCTTTTGCTCAAATTAAGGCAAAAAAATTAAGCCAGGGCAATATGGAGTTGCTAGAAGACTTAATAAATGGTTTTAGCATGGACATTGCTGACGAGCAGATTGATGTACCGACAGTTTACCTCGAAACAGAGGCAAAACTGCCCGTAATAAGCGAAGCTGAAAAAAATAAACTTGCAGATTACGTTAAGCTAAATAATGCTGATATATTTGAGATTGTTGATAACTATTTTAATAACTATGTTGCAAATCGCGAAGAAGACCAGCAAGAATTTAGCCCCGTAGATGTATTTACTATCTTTAAAATTGTAAATACCGTTAGAGACCCCGAAAACGCAGAAAATATTGGGGTTGTTTTGGATGATGATTCTACGACACTGTCTTGGGATACTTCTAAAATGTCGATTGTTGTGGGTAATCGAAGGGTGCCGATAAAAACCAAAGAGCAGGTTACGGCCGTTGTTATGCACGAATATGGGGTACATGCGACAAGGGCTGTAAATGGTTTAAAATCCAATCTACCAACCTTGGGTACTGGTTTATTTACCGAAGCCGACGATGGCGAAAATGTTGATTATTTAACATTCGAAGAGGGCTTGGCAACTGCATGCGAAAAAGCAATTAACCCCAAAAAAGATAAATGGGTCCCACTAGATATAGAAAAAACAATGGCGATATGTTTGGCTTATAAGGGGTTGGATTTTAGGCAAAGTTTTGAGGCCTTATGGCGCATACGCTGTTTAATGTTGTCTAAAAACGGCATGGAACTTGATGAAGAAACTAAAAATAAAGCAAAGCGCAACTCTTATTCAGCATTAGAGAGAATATATAGATGTACACCATCCGATCTAGACCGCAAAGATTTGAATGGTAATCCCAGAGTGATCACCTACAATAAAGATCTCGCATACTTGAAGGGTAAATTATTAACATACACTTTTCTTAAGTATGCAGATGAAGAAGATATTGCATTGACCTTTAAGGGTAAGTTTGACCCAACAAATAAATATCAACTAGCACTTGCAATAAAATATCTATAAAACGATATTGCTGGACAAATCAAACCTTAAGCGACATAATTTATTTAAGATGAACAAACAAAACCAAGAAGGTTTTATACCGATGTTAATAGCTATCTTGCTTATTCTTATCGCAGTAATAGTAATTGTATTTATTCGAGTTCTCCATGCCAACCAGTAATTACACCGATAAAATATTGACAAAACAGAATAAAAATGATATTATTTGTAAATTCAGATTAATATCTAATTAAACTTTGAACTTTGTATGAACATTTCAAATAAGCAACAAGTAATAGGTACCACCGAGACTATAAATATAATCGAAGCAAACATATCTGGTATACCTACAAAGGTGGACACAGGGGCTTTTTATAGCTCTATTTGGGCTTCTAAAATCAAAGAAAGAGACGAGGTCTTGAGCTTTGTTCTATTTGACGAAGATTCACCATATTACAGCGGTGAAACTTTAAATTTTAAAAAATACTTTCAAACCACAATCCGCAATTCTTTTGGCCAAGCAGAAGAAAGATATCGCGTTAAGCTGACAATCGTATTTGGAGATCATAAGTTTAAAACAGATTTTACTTTGGCTAATCGCTCGATTAATAGATATCCGGTGCTTCTTGGGCGTAGCTTATTACATAATCGATTTATTGTTGATGTTACCAAAAATGATGTGCACTATAATAAGGCAATACAGATATAGGATTTAAAATATGAATATCATAATTTTATCAAAGGGCCCGGGTAATTACTCGACAAAGCGCCTAAAACAAGAAGCAATAGATCGAGGACATGATGTAAGGGTAGTTAACTACGCGCAGTGCTATATAAGTGTCGAACAAGACAATCCAAAAGTTAGATACGAAGGTGAAGACGTATCATTGGTTGATGTTGTGATACCAAGGATTGCTTCTAGCTATACGATGTATGGTAGCTCAATAGTGCGTCAATTTGAAATGATGGGTGCTTATACTACAACCAAGTCAATTGCCCTAGTTAGAGCTAGAGACAAACTGCGTAGCCTGCAAATATTGGCAAAAGCAGGGGTGGGCATACCAAAAACTGTATTTAGCCGTGAAACCCCAGAAATTGAAGATATTTTAGAGCAAGTAGGCGGCACCCCAGTAATTATTAAAATTGCTCGTGGTACTCATGGAAAGGGTGTAGTGCTTGCAGAAACACGAAAAGCTGCCAAAGCAGTTATGCAAGCTTTTTATGTAGAGGGTGTTAACTTTTTGGTACAAGAATATATTAGCGAGAGCTCAGGTACGGATATAAGGGCATTTGTTGTCGGTAATCAGGTTGTAGCAAGTATGAAACGGCAAAGTTTAGATGACGATTTTAGATCTAACTTGCATCAGGGTGCCGAGGGCTCTTCTATTAAACTAACCGAACCTGAAAAAAAGACCGCACTAAAAGCCGCCAAGGCTATGGGTTTGCAAGTATGTGGCGTTGATATAGTTCGTTCAAATAGAGGCCCACTGGTGCTAGAAGTCAACGCCAGCCCTGGCTTTGGTATCGAACGGGTAACAGGCAGAAACATTAGCGGCAAAATAATTGATTACATAGAAAGAAATGCAAAACAAAGAAACCGAAAAGATCGTATTGGTGCGTAAGCAAAAAAGCCCCTATATTTTTATTATAATAAGTATATTAATAATCTTGGCAATTATTGTTGGCTTTTGGTTTTTAAAGCAAAAAGTTGACTATGTAGCCTATAAAAATGTAAAAATTGGTAACGAAACTTTTAAGTTAGAGGTAGCTGATACCGTAGCAGCTCGCGAAAAAGGGTTGGGCTACAGAGATAACTTACCAAAAAACCAAGGTATGCTCTTTAATTTCAAACAAGACGGCGATTGGCATATATGGATGGCTAATATGCACTTTAATATCGATATTGCATGGCTTAATAAAGAGGGCAAGATTATACATATTAAAACTAATGCCGAACCAGGTTCTTACCCAGAGGCATATCATACAGAAACTCCAAGTTGGTATGTAATAGAAACTCCAGCAAAATCCTTTGAAAATTTAAAAATAAACGAGGGTGATATCATCGAAATTAATTAGATGATATCCTTATGCTTATGAACCCAGCAATCATATTAGGTATTGCATCTATAGTATTTGCAGCGTTGGCGATACTATTTAGGAGCAATGCTGTGTATATGTTTTTGACACTTTGTGCGGGTACGCTTTTAGCAGATTACGCATCTAAGGATGTTACACAAGTAGTAAACTCAGCAATATCTATAAATGTGCCAGTTTATAGCATTGTACAGATTAGCCTATTAGTGATTGCCCCGCTAGTTTTATTATTTTTATACAGAAAAAGAGCGGGCATGGATTTATTTATGCAAACAATTCCCGCAATTGCATTTGCGATAGTTTTATTTATGGCAGTTCCACAGATGCTGCCTTATGATTTGCAGAACAAAATTATAAGCGACAATATCTACACCATAGTTAAGCCTTTTTATAGTGTTGCTATAGCGGCAGGATTACTTAGTAGCGTGTTTTATCTGTGGGCAAAAAGGATAGGTGGAGCAAAACACGACAAAAAACACAAAAAGTAAGTCTAGCTAACAGATTGACAAAATGATACAAATAAGAGAGAATAGACCTGCTTTTTTAAGTAATGTATTTATAGCACACAAAGCAAAGTGTGGGCCCATAGCTCAGCTGGTTAGAGCACCTGCCTTTTAAGCAGGGTGTCGTGAGTTCGAGTCTCACTGGGCCCTCCAATTGACTATATTCCGAACCTAAGTGTTTTTTATTGCAACTAAAGGGCCTAGAGAACGCTTTTTTGATATGATGATTAAATGACGAATGAGCAAATTGTCCAAAAAACAAGACAACATATTGAAAGTAGATTTAACGATGAAAGTACGGGTCATGACTGGTGGCATATGTATAGGGTTTGGATGCTATCCAAACATATTGCAAAGTCTGAAGCAAATGCTAATAGTTTTATAGTCGAACTAGGAGCGCTACTGCATGACATTGCTGATTGGAAATTTAATGATGGCGACATGGAAGCAGGGCCAAAAGCGGCGCGTGAATGGTTAGAAAATCTGGGTGTAAAAGATGAAGATATTACAAAAATTGAGGATATAATCCGCAACGTTTCGTTTAAGGGTGCAAAAGTAAAACAAAACATGCAATCTATTGAGGGGCAAATTGTAAGTGATGCCGACAAACTTGATGCGATAGGTGCAATTGGGATAGCTAGAACATTTGCTTACGGTGGGGGCCATGATACTCCAATTTATAACCCAAACATTAAACCAATTGAACATGAGACATTCAATGACTATAAAAAAGGTAAATCACACTCCGTGAACCATTTTTACGAAAAGTTGTTATTTCTTAAAGATAGACTGTATACAGAATCAGCTAAGAACATTGCAAAACATAGACATGAATTTATGGAAGATTATTTGAATGAGTTTTACAAGGAATGGGAAGGTAAAATATAATTATTCAGCTACTAATCAGCAATATACAGAGAATGAGCGTTAGTCAATTTAGTTACAACGATTAACACTAAGGGCCTCCAAACACCAGCGTGATTAAAAGACTTCTTAGGAAGTCTTTTAATCATTTGAATACATAGTTTAAAAATTAGCGGTCTGTGAATCTAGTTGGCTAGCATCGCTATTATTACTACCACTAGGGTCAGTTTGGTCTAGCGTCTTTTCTGCACTATCAAGGTCGCTAGTGTTGTTTATTGTCGGAGCAGTCTTAACGTCGCTTGCTGTAGATGCTTGCTCAGCTACTATTTGAGTGGAAGTGGTCTCGTCATTAGCAACAGATTTGTTCTGCTGTCTGTTGTAGACATTGAATCCCACAAGTCCTACGATTGCTACAACTGCAATTATTATTACTATTGTAAAAACTGAAAAACCTTGTTGATTATGTTGCTTAGTCATTATTGAACTCCTTGAGTTGTGTTAACGATTGTAGGGGTTGGACTCACAGACGGAGAAGCAGACACGGTACTTTGAACTGACTTAACTCCAACTATTAGGTTTTTTACCGAAGTCTTGTAGGCCTTTAATGCCGCTATCTCACTTTTTAGACTTTCCTTAAAGGCCGAGACAGCCCCTTTAGGGTCTGTACCATCACACTTAAAAGTAACACTATCAGCCTTTATAGCATCAATTGTTGTTTGTGCAGCGGTTTTATTAGCAGTGACATCGGCTAAAAGGGCCTCATAATTAGAAAGAGTTTTGCCTTTGTCCTTATAAAACTTTTCAGTTCGTGTTGCAATTGTAGTAAATAAATCTAATTGTTTTTGGCCCCGGTCAGAAATTCGTGACATTATATTATTTACAGCTTTTTGACGATTTTGACAGGCTTTTAATTTTGTATCCGCCAATTTTGTTTTGACAGCTTCTTTTCGTTCAGTCGCTTGTCCATTAGCGTTAGTGGTCGGTGTCACACTAGGTGTTTGAGCATTAGAATGTGAGTTTGCTGAAACCGCAAGCACGGGTATGCTGACCAGCGATGCAGATAGTAAACCTACAGATATAATACCAATATTTAAAATTCTCATAGTTAGTTTATATTTATACCTTTATATTATTTGTAATTTAAGCTTATGGTTTAACGAAATGTATGTCAATTACTATCAGTTAACATTTGGGGGGTATATAATAAAATAACTGTGAAAACAATATTCATTGCAGTGATTAGCTCATTAACGGCAGGTATTCTATTGTTTGGAAGTTCAGCTTTAGCACAAGGCATCTACAATTCAGGTACGTTAGGTGTTGATGTATCTTGGCCTAATTGCAGTGCCAAAATAACTAGAGGTTCTAAATTCGGTATCGTAGGTGTTACCAACGGAATTGGTTACTCAACTAACCCATGCCTGAATAAAGAAGCATCGAATTTTAGCAACCTAAGTTTGTATGTGAATACAGGATGGTATAGCAGCTCTTTATATATTAATGCAAATAGTCCCAAGAAATGCATTGAGGGTGATAATAACTGTTTGGCCTATAACTATGGCTATAATGCTGGTCTGTATGCCTATGACGCAGCAGCTAACGCTGGAGTGCATAGTAATACTTGGTGGCTGGATGTTGAAACAGAAAATAGTTGGTCAACTGATACTTCGCAGAATCGAAATAGTATACAGGGCGAATATAACGCCCTAACTACAAGGATAATAGATAATGGAGCGATACCAACTGTTGGGGTTTATAGCACAACTTATCAATGGAACACTATAACTGGTAGTTGGAAAAACTACTGGCCATCGTGGGGTGCAACAATTGTCTCTACATCAAAACAAGCTGCTAAGTATTGCACTGGTCATGAATTCACCGGCGGCAAAACTTGGCTTATCCAATACAGTGGGGCGATTGACCAAGACTACGCTTGTTAGAATTTTTTTAGCTAAATAATAAACTACGTTAATGCCACAAGGAATTTAAAATAGTGATCATCTAGTTTTGGTTAGCCTATAATCTCTATAGTCATCACTGACAATACTTTGCAACGCATAATTTCATCAACAAGAGTGTGTAAATAATTCTCTCGGTAGACCTGCAAATTGAAAACCCACCATTTGATGGGTTTTCAATCCATTCTGTTATTCTATAAAAATGAAAATATCAATTTTGCAATGGAATGTATGGTGTGATGAAAATGTAGTCAATATCGCAAAATTTTTGACACAAAAACAAGTAGATGTTGTTTGCTTGCAGGAAATGACGATTAATTACCCAAAGCAAAGTGTTAAAAATGCACCAGATTATATTGCCAAAGAATTAGACTATGACTATTTTTATAAAGAATTGCCAATAGAATCAATAAGCAGTGGTAAATTAATGCTTGCTAATGGCATTTTTAGCAAATATCCAATAATAAAAAAAGACTTTTACTGGACGAGTAAACCATCTAAATCAGGTGTATACAGCAATGAAATGCGGGTTTTTGTAGAAGCCACTTTAAATATTAAAGGCAAAGAATTAATAATAGGCACTACACATGCTTCTTATACACACATGTTCAAGCCTACATCACAAAAAAGTAGAGAAACGAATATATTATTAAA
>CAZIHK010000015.1:0-2640 GCA_964539035.1 uncultured Candidatus Saccharibacteria bacterium
GTTTAAATTATATCAAGGGTCCGGATATTTTATTGAACGCTTTTTTACAAATACATGAAAATATTAATGATTACGATCTTATCTTTTGTGGTCCAGACGAGGGAATGAAAATTTCTTTACTAAATTTCATTAATGAACATGATTGCCTTAATAGTCGAGTACATTTTTTTGGGGATGTGGAGGCAGATGATAGGCAGGCGGTTTACCAAATGGCCGACGTTTTAGTGGTACCCTCCCGTCAAGAAGCAATGTCTATCGTTGCATTAGAAGCTAGTATTTGTAATATCCCCGTTATTATTACTGACATGTGTGGTTTTAACGAAATTGCAAGTATTGACCAAGATTTGCTGGTTCCAGCCTCCCCTGAAGGTATAGCAAAAGCCCTTAGTATTCTTTTATTGGATCCTAGTCGCCTCCAATTGGCAGGTCAGCGCTGCAAGGAATTGGCGCAAAATTATTTTACTTGGCAGATTCAAGTATCTAAATATATTGAGCTTTATCAAAGATTTTTAAATAAAAATTCCTCGTGAATATTCTTCTTCTAACTCAATACTATTGGCCAGAACCCTTCACCATTAATTCGCTTTCAGAATTGCTAGTGGAACAAGGTCAAGCAGTAGACGTTCTTACTGGAAAACCAAACTATCCAGAGGGTATTGTTTACGATGGCTACTCTATTTCTGGCTTACAAATAGAAAATAAAGGCAGTATTAATATTTATCGAATACCAATCGTACCTCGGGGCAATAAAAGCCCTACTAAACTGGCATTAAATTATTTCAGTTTTATTTTATCTTCATGCCTTTTTGCTCCCTTTATTTTGCGTAAAAGGCATTACGATGTGATCTTTGTATACGCCCCATCTCCAATTCTTCAGGCAATCCCAGCGATTTTTCTAGCGCGGATAAAAAAATGCAGTGTAGTCCTCTGGGTTCAAGATTTATGGCCTCAGAGCCTGGAATCTACAGGTTATGTCAAAAATGTCGTAGTTTTAAATATTATTAAAAAAGTAGTTAAATTTATTTATTCAAACGTTACTATTCTGTTAGTGCAGTCCAAGGAGTTTATACCTTCTGTAGTAGAGCTTGCTGGCGATACCCCGGTGATTTATCACCCCAATTCCGTTGATTCTAGTTTTAATCTTAGCCCATCCATGAAGGAGCTACCCTTAGTCGATGGGTTGGACGAAGGATTCCCCATTATCTTTGCGGGCAACATTGGTGCGGGTCAAGGTATTGAGGTAATTGTAGAGGCAGCCAAACTTTTACGTGCATACCCCCATATAAAATTTGTTATTTTCGGCACAGGTAGCCAATGGGATTGGTTATCTAGTCAGGTAAAAGAATTTGGACTATCTAATCTGTATCTACCTGGCCGATTTCCTATGGATAGGATGGCAGGATTTATGCAAAAGGCATCAGCATTACTAATTACCTTGGCTGATAAGCCCAATTTTAATTTGACGGTGCCCAATAAGTTACAGGCGTATATGGCTATTGGTAAGCCAATCTTGGCATCTATAAATGGCGCAGGCGCAAGATTGGTAAATGAATCTAGGTCTGGTTTGGTTTCTGATGCAGGAAATGCAATTACTTTGTCTGAAAATATTTTGGCAATATTTAATATGACAGCTCAGGAGAGGTTGCAAATGGGGGAGAATGCCCTTCAGTATTATGATGAGAATTTTGATGGTAAAAAACTAGTAAAAAAATTAATTACTTATTTTAATGATGCAGCCACCATAAGAAAAGATATTCGATGAAAATACTTGTCATTGGCGCCACGGGTTTAATTGGAAGCACCATCTATAAGTATTTATCGGCCAATCCTAAGTTTTCTGTTTTTGGATCGATTAGAAATTCATCAGATAAACGTTTCTTTTCATCATCGCTATCTAGCAACTTACTCTCCCGAGCTGATGCTTCAGATTATCAGAACTGGAATAATATTTTTAAGAAAATTCAGCCAGATATTGTGATTAATTGTCTTGGTATTACCAAGCATGTAAAAGGAGGCAATGATCCACTAGTGGCTATACCGATCAATGCATATTTTCCTCACTATTTAAATGGCCTCTGCCAAGAATATGGTGCGCGTCTAATTCACATCAGCTCTGACTGCGTATTCTCTGGTAACCGTGGAGGATATTTAGAAGATGATATCCCTGACGCTGAAGATTTTTATGGAAAATCAAAAGCCTTAGGCGAGATCTTGGGCGGACCAGCAATCACCTTGCGTACTTCAACCATTGGCCATGAGCTGCATACTAGCTTTGGTCTTTTAGATTGGTTTCTAGGCCAAAAGAGCTCTTGCCAAGGGTATAAAAATGCCTTTTTTTCCGGTATACCGACAATAGAATTAGCAAGAATTATTGAAGAATACGTTATTCCCAGCCCTAAATTACAGGGTTTATATCATGTGGGGGCAAGCAAAATCTCTAAATTTGATTTATTAACTCAAATTGCACGCGAATACGGGAAAAAGATTGAGATAATTCCAAATACCACATTCAGAATTGACCGGTCTCTAAATTCTGATCGATTCTATGAGGCTACTGGCTATAAGCCGCCATCATGGATGCAATTGATTAAAAAAATGCACTTAAGTAAATGAGTCTGTATGTTTAAAGATAAAGTATTA
>CAZIHK010000016.1:0-18055 GCA_964539035.1 uncultured Candidatus Saccharibacteria bacterium
TACTATATATGATAAATATGGTTTAGCAGATTTCACTTTTACATTAAGTTCTTCAAATAATTCACGACGTAATGCAGCTATGGCCGTCTCGTCCTTTTTAATTCCACCACCAGGACTCCAATAAAAATCCGCTCCATGACCTGTCACAAGTAGCATTTTCCTATCTAGAATAATAATTGCTCTAGCAGTATGTCGCACATCTTGATGATATCAGAAATATAGAAAGGATTTTAGATGAAGTCTTTTTAAGAATAAGCGGTTTGGTACTCCCGGAGGGACTCGAACCCCCAATAATGGTTCCGAAGACCATTGTGATATCCATTTCACCACGGGAGCAACCTAACTATTATCACTTTAGTTCAGAATAAAAGCAATCTCTCCAAGCCATTGTTTTCCAATACAGCTCACTCCCTGCTACTTCTAGCCGTAGGCAACCTTTATATTGTGGATTTTTCTTATATACTCGGCCCGTAGGTTTATAGATTGTTTTTAAGAATTGTGTCGAGTCTGCTTTTAGCTCTTTTAACCAAAATATTTCACAATTCTCGTGTTCGTACAATTTGTGTATATATAGACGAAACCGTAAAGTTTTAAAATCTTTGTTGCCACACTTAGTTACCCAAAGAATCATGTACTTCATTAACTTTGGATCAGAATTCATAAATTGGAATTGTTCTGATTTTTTTGAACCTTCTGCCAGATAGAGTATTAGACCAGCCAAAAACATTGGTTCGTTTATAAGCTTGCAGTATTCATCTTTGGCTATATTTTTAATATTCGCCAACCTGTTGACTCTTAACTCATGGTTTCTTTGCGCACCAATATGCCTCCCTGCGGATCCATTTTCTTTCATCAAATTACGTATTCGTTCAAGTTGATTATCTGTTAGTGCAATATCTTTAAGCCAATTCGATAAAGTGCTTTTGGGTATACAACCAATTGCAATTTGTATTTCAGAGAATGTTTTACCCTGTTTGCGGAGCTGTATAGCCCGTGGCTTAAGCCGACTATATAGTTTTGTTGTTGTGTTCATGTTATGTATCAGTATACCACTTATCCCATATTTTAAAGTAGCTGTTTATTCATAATTACTTAATAAATAGTGAGGATAATATTATTAAAACTATCCAACTACGCCCAGTTATAGACTAATCCAAGGTGAGTTAATCAGTGTTTTTATCTTGTATCTGTCAGTTAAAAACCAAAACAGCGTATACTATTAATTAAATTATGGAAACATTAAGCAACAAAAACTTGTCTAACTACGTGACTATGAAGCTTGGCGGGCAAGCTAAAGAAATAGTAATAGTATACACAGAAGACGACGTCGTAGAATCGTTTGAATACGCTCAAAAAAACAGTATGAAAATCATTACAATTGGTGATGGCACTAACGTTATATTTAGTGACCATGGTTTTGATGGATTAGTTATTTTAAACAGAATAAAAGGTTTATCCATGGATGCAGAAAGTGGATTAGTGGTTGTTGCATCTGGCGAAAAATGGGATGATGTTGTGCAAAGATCAATAGAGCTAGGTTTGTGTGGTATAGAGGCAATGACAGCCATACCTGGCACCGTAGGAGCTTCGCCAATAAACAATATAGGCGCATATGGCCAAGAACTGTCCGAGACCCTTTTAAGTGTCCGGGCTTACGACAGCCAAACAAAAAGTTTTGTTGATATAAATAATAGCGACTGTGCTTTCGTCTACCGCAATAGCCGCTTTAAATCAAAGGATTATGGCCGTTTTATTATTTGCGGAATTACCTTGCAACTTAAAAAGATACCAGAAAACTACCAAACTCCGGCTTACCCATCTTTAATCGCAGAACTAGACAATAGAGGCATAACAAAACCAACACCATCTGATGTAAGGCAGGCTTTATTTACTGTACGAAACAGTAAGCTGCCCAACCCTGCGGATTTGCCTAATAGCGGTTCTTTTTTTAAAAATCCTGTAGTTAGCACCGATAGAGCTAGCGAAATTTTAAAGCAATATCCCGAAATGCCAAATTGGCCTCTAGTAAATACAGGCTACGTCAAGTTATCCGCTGGCTGGCTAATAGAAAATGCCGGTCTAAAAGGATACCGCCAGGGTGGAATATGGATTTACGACAAGCAAGCTCTTGTATTGGTAAACGAATCTGCAAAAAGATTCAAAGACTTGTGGTATATGGCCGAACATATTATTAAGGTTGTTGATCAAAAATTTAAAGTTGTGTTAGAGCCTGAGCCAGAAATAATTTGATTACAATGTACGGCCTAAACAAGCAAAAATCCGACTTAGTAGCTCGAATAAAATTATTATCACCTGACACCACTGCAAAAGAAATAGTATTAATTGAAAAAGCCTTTGATTTTGCGGCTAATGCACATAATAATCAAACCAGAGCCAGTGGTAATGACTACTTTACTGAGCATTGTGTGTCTGTGGCTAACCATACTCTTGATTTGGGTATGGATTATATCTTGGTATGTGCAGCTCTTTTGCACGATACAATCGAAGACACCAATACTACTATTGAAGATTTAAAAGAAACATTTAATGACGAAATTACCGGCCTAGTAGAGGGAGTTAGCAAATTAGACAAAGCTCAATATATTGGCAACGAAAGACATGTAGAATCCCTACGAAAATTCTTTATTTCAGTTGCAGGCGATTTAAGGGTTGTAATATTAAAATTAGCTGATCGCTGGCATAATTTAGAGACTCTTCAACATCTAGACCCTGAGCGTCAAAAACATATATCCACCGAAAGCATTATGATATTTGCACCACTTGCATCCAGACTCGGGATGGGTAAATTAGTGGGTATTATTAATGATTTAGCCTTCCCATTTGCCTATCCCGAAAAATACAAGCAGACCAAAGTGCTAATGGACTCACAAATCAAAAAAAGCTCCGGTACGATTACTAAAATGTACAGAGATTTAACTGTTGATTTACATATTATTTTAGGTTATTCAGCAAAAATTGATAAACGAATAAAAGGCACATATAGCCTATATAGAAAGTTAGAAAGATATGACTGGGATGTAGAAAGAGTTCATGACCTAGTTGCATTAAGGGCAATCGTCAAAAATTTGAATGATTGCTATCAGTCGCTAGGCGCTGTACACGAGCATTGGAGACCAATCCCCAACAGAATCAAAGACTTTATTGCAGTACCTAAACCTAACGGTTACCAAAGTTTACACACTACCGTATTCAGTGGCGATGGTTTAAATGTTGAGATACAGATTAGAACCGAAGAAATGCATGAATTTGATGAATATGGCATAGCAAGTCATCATAGTTATAAGATGGATCAGTTCCACAGAGAAGGCAGCGGGTCTTTTGCCTGGGTAGAACAATTACGCGAGTTCCAAAAGGCAGATATTAGCCCAAACGACTACTTAAAAAGGCTTAGTACCGACTTTATACAAGATCAAATTTTCGTGTTTACCCCTAAAGGTGACGTAATAGATTTACCTATCGGCGCTACCATATTAGATTATGCCTATGCTTTGCATTCCGAAATTGGCGAGCATGCTAGCGGTGGCCGTATTAACGGTAAGTACATGGCCTTAAAAACTGTTTTGAACAATGAAGATATTGTAGAAATAGTGCCAAATTCTAAATCTCACCCCACCGATAAATGGTTAGACCAATGTATAACAAGTTATGCTTTAGGCAAGATTAGACGTTACATAAAAAAACAGCACGATTTAATTACTAATTAAGGGTTTGATGGTAATGGGAATTGTCTAGCAAGCTCAGAAACTTCCGATTTGATCTTAGCCAATGCTTGATCATTTTGATAATTATTTAAAGCACCCGTAATCCATGATGCCAATTGAGGCATATGCTCGGTCGTAAAACCACGGGTAGTAATTGCCGGTGTTCCCAATCTAATGCCGCTTGGTGAATAAAGCGTTTGCGGATCATCTGGTATTACATTTTTGTTTACCGTTAAACCGGCTTTATCTAGTGCCTTTTCAGCAATATTACCATCGATGTTATAGCTCTTTATAACATCTATTAGCATCATATGATTATCTGTACCGTTAGTGACTAATTTGGCGCCATTGTTCATAAGTTCTTCCGCTAGTTTTTTTGCATTATCAACTACGTTTTGAACATAAACCTTAAATTCTGGCTTCATAGCCTCGTTAAAAGCAACCGCTTTGGCTAAAATTGTATTCATATGCGGACCCCCTTGTACACCCGGAAATACTGTACGATCAATAATTGTAGGTAAATTTTCGATAGTTTTTTCTAAATCAACTAACGGATTGCTGGCATTGCCCTTGCTTAATATAATCCCAGAGCGCGGACCACGCAGCGTTTTGTGTGTAGTGCTGCTTAAAACATGAAACCCAGCGTCAAAAGGGTTGGCCATAACCCCACCAGCAATTAAACCTGCTGTATGAGCCACGTCAGCCATCAATACAGCCCCTACTTCATTGCCGATTTCGGCAAATTTTGCGTAATTTAAATCTCTTGGGTAAGAAGAATAGCCAGCAAGTATTATCTTGGGCTTATATTTTTTGGCTAGTTCACGCACATCATTAAAATCAATTTCGCCGGTGTCTATGTTTTTTATGCGGTAATGGACAAAGTTATAAAACCGAGTTAATACGGTTTTTGGATGCCCGTGAGTCAAATGCCCACCATGACTTAAATCCATCGCCAGCACAGTGTCGCCAGGGTCTAGCCATGCATGATAAACGGATTCGTTTGCTTGGGCACCAGAGTGCGGTTGCACATTTGCATGGTCGGCATTAAATAGCTGTTTGGCAGATTCTATAGCAATAATTTCTACTTGGTCGGTATTTTGCTGGCCACCGTAATATCTGCGCCCAGGGTAGCCCTCACTGTATTTATTGGTAAAAACACTACCTAGTGCCTCTAAAACATCCCTGCTAACGTAATTTTCGCTTGGGATTAGCTCTAAACCATATAATTGGCGAGCTTCTTCTGCTTCTACTAGTCTTTGTAATTCTTGGTTATGAATCATAAGCTTTAAACAGTATAGCGCATAGTTAGCATATTGACATATATTACCTTATTTGATATATTAAATGCACTAATGAGCACTAATAATCAAAAAATCGGCCAACTTATCTACCAAATACGGCAAGAGCGTGGCCTTACCCAATCTGAATTTGCTAAAAGATTAGGCACTAGCCAATCGGCTATAAACCGAATAGAACAAGGCAAACAAAATTTAAGCCTAGAAACCATATCCAGAGTTAGTACTGCTTTGGGTCGAAATATTGTTACTCTTAGTTCAAAATCAATTGGTTTTGAAATAGAGGGTGGCCATGAACTCAAGGGCGAGATAACTATGAAGACGTCTAAAAATGCCTCTGTTGCGCTATTAGCGGGTGCACTTTTAAATAAAGGTACTACTATTTTAGAACAAGTACCGCGCATAGAAGAAGTGTTTCGCTTAATAGAGGTATTGCAAAGTATTGGTGTTGGTGTTAAATGGCTAAAAAATTCTGACCTAGAGATAAAACCACCTGCCAAATTTAAAATAGATAGCATAAACGTAGAGTCTGCAAAAAAAACCCGAAGCATTATTATGTTTATTGGGTCTTTGATGCATTACCAAAATGATTTTTCATTACCATTTGCTGGAGGTTGCCACTTGGGTAAACGTACAATCGCTGCCCATCAATATGCGCTAGAGCAATTTGGGCTAAATATCGAGACGTTAGATAGCGCTTATCGAATAAAAGTGAAAAAACAATCACCCGACAATGTAACTATGTACGAGATGGGTGACACCGCCACCGAAAACGTTTTATTTGCTGCCGCTATGACCGAAGGCAAAACATCAATAAAGTTTGCGTCGTCTAACTATATGGTTCAAGATATTTGCCTATTTTTGCAAAAATTAGGTGTAAAAATCGATGGTATTGGTACTAGCAAGCTCATAGTGCACGGCATTAATTCAATCAACAAACGCGTAAGATACGCCCCTGCAGAAGACCCGCTAGAAGCCATGCTATTTATCACAGCAGCCACAGTTACTAATTCTAGTATTACTTTAAATCGTTGCCCAATAGACTTTTTAGAGCTAGAGATTATAAAGATGCAAAAAATGGGCTTAAATTTCACTATTTCTGCAGAATATACGGCAAAAAATGGGCATACTAGGCTTGTTGATATAACTACCCACAAGCACGGTGTTTTAATGTCGTTAGAAGATAAAATACACGCCTTGCCTTACCCTGGCATAAATATGGATAACTTGCCGTTTTTTGTCCCAATTGCGGCTATGGCCAAAGGCGAGACTTTAATCCACGATTGGAGCTACGAAGACAGAGCCATTTATTTCACAGAGCTAAACAAGCTTGGCGCGCAAGTTAGGTTGTTAGACCCTCATAGAGTGATGGTTAGCGGGCCTACTAAATTTAAAGCAACAGAAGTTATTTGCCCGCCGGCACTCAGACCAGCCACAATTATTTTAGTAGCCATGCTTGGGGCACCTGGCCGTTCGGTTTTGCGTAATGTTTATTCTATTAACAGAGGTTATGAAGCTCTCGCAGAGCGCCTGCGCGAACTCGGTGCGCAAATAAAAACCCTTCAAGATTTATAAAAAGATGATTTGTTTGTTATAACTACCCCTGTTCTGGCGGGTGTAGTACAACGGCTAGTATCATAAAACTTATCAAAATTTAATACATTAAATGGTGCGAATGGCGGGAGTCTAACCCGCATTGCCTGCTTGGAAGGCAGGAGTAATAAACGCTATACCACATTCGCAAAATACTTAAACTACATTATACCTGATTAAAAGCCGCGATAGTCCAGCCTTTTATTTTCCTAAATAGAGCAACCCCCTTACGTTTATCGCCGTTAGCATTAATCCTAATCTGTAATGTACCATATGGCAATTTTCTGGCATGAATATTCATTTTGTTACTTCTTATATCTATTTGGGTAGCCTTAAAGTTCGCTTTGGGCAATTTTGTTATCTTGGACCAATATTTTATAGCATCTTTTTCGTTAGAATCCGGATATAGATTTAAAGATAATGCAAAATTATCGTTCTTTAATTTACATATTTCTTTGAACCATCTCATAGCAAATCGAATGATGTTAGGATTGGAATTTACTATCCTAACACTTTCTATTGACTTGGAGCCCTCACCCATATATATGCCTAGACCAATCATCCATAAATCTCTTCTAGATAACTTACCTATTTCTTTTTTGGCAATTTGTAACTCATTTTTTATTTTTGCGACCTTCTCATTATGCCGTAATTGACCATTAACCAGAGAACCAATCCTAACTCTTTCTATTAAATCAAAGTTTGGAGTGAATGGGCGGTCCGAGAACCAATTACTTTGCGTCGAAATAGAAACACCAAGCTTTTCTTTTATCATATTGTAAGAGTAGCCACTATCTCGTAATTCCGTAGCCTCTTTGCGTAATATATTCACTATACCAGTATATCAATAATAGTAGTCTATTCCCATTTTTATTATTTGTTCTCTCTGATATAATCTTATGAGTGCGCCCCAGTAGCTCAGCTGGATAGAGCAAGACGGTTCTAACGTCGAGGCCGGGGGTTCGAGTCCCTCCTGGGGTACCACAGATAGACCAAGCGGAATGGTTAGAACTATTTCATTTTATTTGAAAATTTATTAATAATTAGTGACATATTTGCATGCTAGTATTAAATAATGAATAGAAGAATTTCAGTTCGTGCAATTATACTTCACGAAGGAAGGTTATTGGCAGTAAGACATAAACAGTCAAATAAGCTCATTCAATCTATGAATAATTATTGGGCAATTCCTGGTGGTGGTTTAGACGAAAACGAATCAATAATTGATTGCTTGGTTAGGGAAAGCATTGAAGAAACGGGAATTAAACCCAAAATTGGAAGTCTTATGTATATACAGCAGTTCAAATTTAAGGACAAAGAGTATTTAGAATTTTTCTTTAACGTAACTAATAGCCAGGATTATCTGAAACTAGATTTATCTAATACAACTCATGGACTTACGGAAATTGAAGAAATCACTTTCATAGATCCAAAAACTAGCAAATTATTGCCCTTATTCCTATCTGAAGAGAACCTAGAAGAACAAGTTAATAAACCAACCAAAAACTTTTCGTATTTATAAGCTATTAAATTAACTGATTCATGACCATACATTACTGAACCTTAATAATTTCCACTATAAATACATAACTCAAAGAAGTTAGTTCTAACTTTGTCTACGATGGTGTACCAAACAAAAAACCGACCTATATAGGTCGGTTTTTTGTTTGGTATTTCTTAGAGTAATGTCGAATGCCTGCCACAAAAAGGCCGGGGTGATAAATGCCAGTGGCATTTTGCAAGGAAATCTTCCGATGGCAACTAGTTGCCAATCGTGAAGTTTCGGGCCTGCCAAAGGTAGGTCGAGTCCCTCCTGGGATACCAAATAAGATTACGATTACCCTCTAGTAAAATCGGATGCCATTGCTATATATAGAAAGTTAGCACTAGTTTGCTTGAAGTCATATTCTTAAATACTACACACGTGCTGATTGGTATTTCAATTCAACCATAGAAGTAGCAATGCTGTATTTGAGTGGAACGGTATTATTGTGCAAGAACCCTTATGGGCGAAGCAAATTATTTCAAATAAGTAATCTATATATACTCCACATAGAATAAGATAAACTCCAGTAACTTTATTCGCGCAAATCGAATAATTTCTAATGAAACCATCTTCATTTAATTGAATATTGTCTATGAGTTCTGAGCTATGGCCAATGTACTACCCCCAAGTAGATTAGCAATACTTATGAATTTCTTTTTGAATTCTTGCTATTCAGATTGATAAGATATCTTTTTGAATTTGAAGGTGTTGACGAGTGTCGAGTCAAAATATCATAGTTATGAAATATTTTGTATTTTTTCCTTAAAAAATATCCAGTCGACAAAGAAGCTGCAAAAAGTATTAAGCCAATAATTATGAGTATATCTAGATTGTTATGTGACTTTTTTGCACTTGTTTGCTTTGTGCCCTTCACTCCACTTTGATTACCAATGGTTACCTCAGCCGACGATTTATTCTGATTACTATCCATTGGCTCGACCACTGCTCCATCAGTAGAAGATCGATTTGTGATACCAACGGCTGATGGTTGTAATGTGCCGATTTTAATAATGTATGTAGAATTAGAATTCTGTGTTTTTCCAGCATTATTGACTGCAATAACATACCAGCTATGCGGTCCATCACTTAAGGGCCTGGTCGAAGTTGTTGAAGTGGCGGTTGCGGGTATATTGTCTCTATTCAATATGCCATCAACGTAAAGCTGATATTTCGACAAAGCAAGTGATGGCTTCGCGTATACATCAATTTGGGCTGAGGCACTCCAAACAAAAGTTGGATTATGATTTGTTGTATGAGAATTATTTTGCGGTGAAGAAACTTCAAAGGTATTTGGTGCAATATTAAAAGTATCCTTTAGTAAGCCGTCGTTATCATACGATGAAATAGTAAATTGAGAAGCTGAAACTTTCCCTACTGTATACCCAAAAATACTCAGCGAAGAGCTTAGACTACCCGCATCACCAGTAGAGTCATTAAATACAGGGAAAGGCTTAGGCCATGGGGTAACATTGCTAACTGTTGTATTAGAAACATAAAATACTCCATCCCTAACCCATCTGTGATATACATGAGAATGCCCGTTAATAACTATTTGAACTCCACGATTTTTAAAAATAGTATGCAGTGCTTTTGCGCCAGTTGGGTTTGTATTGATTATTCCTGCTGGTGGGTTAACGCTAGGTATATGCATTAGCACTACTTTCCATTTTTTTTTCGTTGTTTTTAAATCATTATCTAGCCAGTTTTGACCATCCAAAAGAGGACCTTCAATTTGAGACGAATCAATTACAGAAAAATGAGCATCACCGTAATCGAAAGAATAGTAATTTTTTGCGTTTCCTACTGTAATCGGTAATGAGAGTATCTTTGCAAATTCTGCGTAACTAGCAAGCTTGTCTTCTTTGTTGTTATAATAACTAATGAAATCGTGATTACCCATTGCCCAAAAAGAAGCAATATGATTTGTTAAATTCTGGCTATAATTAAAAACATCTGTTTGCCACCTAGTATGATAAGAAGCGACATCAGTCGTAAGCTCTCCAGCTATACTATCACCTGCATTAACTATTATGTCTGGATTTAATGTTTGTATCCTTGAAGCGATTGACGACCAGTCTCCTCCTTGCAAATCTGAGATTGTAGCAAAAGTAAAGTTAGTACCTGGTTGGGCTTGTGTTTTGAAAGTGGAGTCTGATTTAGAAATATTGGTTGCTGTATTACTTGCCTGGGCTGCCACTAACTGATAATGATATGTAGATCCTGCGCTCAGGCCAGAAATAAGTATCTTATGTGTAGTTTGATTCGTAGAAGTAACACTACGACCATAAGTAGTTGATGGCCCATAATTCACTGTGATATTACTGCTAAGCGTTGTACTTACTAGTAAAGTTATGGAATCCAAAGTTGGCTTTGCAATCATCACGTTTAGGAAGCTAAAGTTAGCATTGTATGGGGTCACCGTAAATACGCCTGAACTGGTAGCCCATTTAGTCCAAGTGCCAGTATCTGGTTGTAATCGATAAGCAATAATTATCTGGTAACCATTATCTGCAGGTTCGCTAGTAAGAGCCAGGCTAGTATTATAGCTAGTAGTATTATTCGGTTTCACCGATGTATAGCTGTAGTATTTATTGGCCGATGAACGTGACCAAACACCAAACTCACCAGCTGCAACTGGCTGGTTGACCTTCCATTTTATTGGTATAGTACTATTCTGTTGATAGCTACTAGTACCTATAGGGTCAGTTATGGTTATGATGGGTGAGGTAGTTGTAGCTTTCGATCTACTTACAGACCAATACCCAATTGCACTAACGGCTATAATTATTACCACAAAGATAGCCATCTCGATTACAGCGAATCCCTTTTGTAGTTTTTTGTTAGTCTTGATCACTTTTTTAGACCTTTTTGAGATTTGTTTCCTTGATTAGAGATTAGCATTTTGTACTATATTCATCAAGACGAGCAGTGACTGAAGTTTTAGACGCCAAAATGTTTGATTATCGCCAGCATACTTAAGCATAGTTACACCTGTTCTGGCTTGCCAGAAAGATAATTCTAAGCAATTTGCTAAACCAAGCTTTAACTGTTTAGTAAATTGAAAAGAGAGGGTTAAGGGTCGTTTTTGGACTGCTATTAGAACATAGAAACTAATAAACGGACAGCAATTAGTTCGTCGTATTCTAGTAAGTACAAACATAACTAGGAGAACTACGATGAGAGCTATACGCTGTCCGTATTTGTATTGTACCAATGTAAAAAAGAATGGGACAAAGAATGGCCGACAAAGGTATTTATGCCATGACTGTCAGGCTTCCTGGACAAACATAACCCGTCCTTTGCGCTTTAGAAACAAACTGTGGCGAGAATATGCTTTTGAAGGCCGTAAAGTGTCCTAGCTAGCCGAACATTACCATAAAAGTTGAGGTTTATCCGCCGTGAGCTAGACGTTTACGAAGCCTATGATGCTATCCCCAGGGCCCGTAAGGTAACTGTCATTATGGACGTAACTTACTTTACGGGTTGGGGCGTACTGGTGACCATCGATCCCTATGCAAATGTCGGTAAAGCTGAGAACTTAGTGTTGTATTGGACGACCGTTGAGGGCACTGAAAAAACCGTAGATTACGAGGTGGCAACAGATACTATAGAGAGTATGGGCTACAACGTCCAGACTGCTGTAATTGACGGTAGACGTGGTGTTAGGCAGATGCTGGAGAGCAAAGGCATTCCTCTCCAGTAGTGCCAATTTCACCAATTGCAAACCATTACCCAGTGCTTAACTAGGCGGCCTAAGTTAATCCAAAACCAAGAGTTGAGGGTCATTGCTTTAATGCTTACACGTACCACCAAAACAGAATTTGAGGGTCAATTGGATAATTGGTACGCCGCACACGGTAAATGGCTAAAGGAACGTTACCGAGAACCACTGACTAGGCGTATACGTTACCAACATACCAGAACCAGACGAGCTTACTTTAGCTTACATAGAAACCTACCATATTTGTTTACCTATCAGGACGAGGAGCTGTGCAAACAGGGTATCAGAATCCCCAATACAACAAGTCCACTAGACGGTAGATTTGCTGTTTGGAAAGACAAGACCAATCGTCATAAAGGATGCTCTAAAAGCCGTACAACTAAAATCCTCCGTAGTTTGTTCTCCAGAATGACAGATTAGGAGAGCAGTCCAAATATGGGGCTTAACCCAAAAGAGAAAGTGCGATGTGGACTACTAATTTATTCTGGCATCCTAAGCTTAATGCTTATATATGGACGGTAGAAAATACGCTAGAAGAGACTTCAGAACCTGGTTATTTTGCCTCTGGCCAAATTATTTCAATTAATGCTGGTGACGGTACAGTAATTTCAATAGATAGCTGGGAAGCTCAAAGTTAGTTACCGATTTGATAAACTAAAATCAAATAATCTAGCTCTTACTTCATCCACAATGTTGTACCAATAAAAAGTGGACTAGTTTGTCTTGGTATTTTTAAGCCATTTCTTAGTTTTTAGTGATAAATATAGATTATCAACAACTTAGAGAGGTTTGTTAGACATGGCAGATAACGAAAAGAATAAGACAATCAAAGAAGAAAAAACCGTTAAATCGGAACAAGAAGTTAATGAGAAGAAACGAGACACAAAAGGCAGCGACAAAACACTTGCCTGGGTACTTGGGGGCTTGGCAATATTTATCTTTGCATTCGTATTTATTGGGTGCTTTGGCCTAGTGGCGTATAACAGAAACCATAGTGATAACATCGGTGTTGGTAAAATCGGATTTATGAATGATAGTAGGCCCAGATTTGAACATCGTAGATTAATGGGAGGTGGCGATATGACGGAAAACAATCAGATAGTTGTTAACGGTGTCGTGACAACAATTAACGGCCAAAGTTTCACGATTGCTGGTAACGGCACAACAAATACCGTCCAGACAAATAGCAGCACCCAATATAGTGGTTCTACAAAGGTTAGTGTTAATGATAGTGTTACTGTCTCTGGATCAACGAATAACAGCGTATTTACAGCCACCCAAGTTGTTATTAGGAACTAGTTAGTTATTGTTGTATTTTTGGCTAGACTTAAGCAACTTCACAGTATTATAGTTTATTGTTGTAACATCACCTTAAGAATGCTGGTGCAAGTAATAAAAACGCCAACAATGCGTACTGAGCCAAAATTGTAAAGGTGACCATACAGTAATTACGGTACGAGCTTAAAAGCACTTTGACAGAAGCATACGTAGCACAGCGGTGCCCCAAATTTGTATGCACAAAGTGTTTTAACACCCGACGCATCAGAAGATGAACTACAAATTAGCATAAAAACAAAAGGAGGTAGACTATAGGCAGATTGATACAGAAGATTTAGATGATTGATAATACCGCCAGTGAATATTACTGGCGGTATTTATTTGATTAATACAATTTTACTAAGTATAATTACCCCTGTTCTGGCCTAATAGGTGATTAACAAATTTTGCAAACCAAGGTTCACCTGTTCGCAAAATTTAGATAAGGGCAAAACGATAGGCGACAGCAAGTAAGTTTATTAAACTTGCGTGAGTCGATAGTTATTGCCGACGACGAGGCGGGCGTAGCTCAGTTGGTTAGAGCGCCTGTTTGTGGCACAGGAGGTCGTGAGTTCAATTCTCATCGCTCGCCCCATATAAATTACCAGCCTTTATGGTTGGTTTTTTTATTACTAAAATAAAAAATTACTGCTTGCTAAAAAGGTTGGTATCCAAAGCAAGGAACCAGCTAACAACGGTACAATTACATTATCAGTGCCCTTGGGTGACATAATCTCTACCCCAGCCAGTATGCAAGCCGATAAAGCACTGTACAAAATTGGCACCACAATTATGCCCGTACCGTACATTGGGTACTGCATATAAGCTACCCAATAAATCATATTTAAAATAAAAGAAATTATTACAAACGTTAGCGAACCGGCAACACTCTTGCGATAGCCCATAAAAGTAAAAATCTGGGCCTTTTTAGCCAAAGCCACCCCAACAACTGCGGCAAAACCATCCGCTAGTGCCATATGCAAAACTGCAATAGCATAAATGAAATTGTCTTTAAAAAGTAGAGCCATCACACCAATGCTCAAGGCATACCATACTTCACCATACGTAACTCGCCTGATACTACGTATAGATTTGAATATATTAAGTTGCTTAACCGTTATCAAAACTACAATAAACATAAGGCTAAGCAAAGCAATATTTACTCTGCTCATGAATATTGGCCAAAAAGCAGCGTAAGTAGCAGCTAAAATATGCACGAACTTACGAGCAAATTCCCCTTTTAGTATTCGTTTTTGCCACAGTACCTCACCAATGATGAGTATTGCGGCTGTACCCGCTGAGGCGAGTAACATGCCATTCATAAGTGTATTCATTATAACGCTTATTTGAATAATCTATATAACCAAAAAAGCCACACTTTGAGTGTGTGGCTTTTTTACGGTTAGCAATTTGGCAAAAGTGCTAATTATTGCATAAAACTAATACAATAATTCATATCCAAACAACTAGTTGTGCTTTTGATAATGATGCTTTAATTACTTAAACAAAGTGTAATTGCTTTGGGTACCGCCGTGTTTTACAGGGGTTGAAAACATATAGGCCCGGTTTCGCTATTCACTCCGCACGTATCAAGCGACCATTTAAGATACATACATCCACGTGTTGCACTACATTATTCATGTACACTAACAACCGTTCATACGGTTACCATATTTATATAATACCACTTAATATTAAATACTGGTCGGGGTGAGAAGACTCGAACTTCCGACCTCAGCGTCCCGAACGCTGCGCGCTAGCCAACTGCGCCACACCCCGTTAACAGAGATGATTATATCCTCAAATTAACATTTTGTCATCGGCGGCAATAACATACTCAACTATATTATTGATTTATTTCGCTAAATCAATCCACAATTAAGAGTCGGTAGGACCAAAGCCAAATAATTTAGTCCTATCAGTTCTTGTTCTTTCATAATTAGTAATTTGAACTAGGATATCTTGAGTGGTCACCAGTCCAACATCTCGCCCACTACCCTCAACTCTAACCTTATCTTCTAACGTTCGTCTTATTATCTCGGCTATGTCTGCACCACTAAAGCCATCTGTCTGTTTGGATATAATAGCAATATCAATATTCTCAAAAAGTTCACGACCTGCAACTCCGTTAGCCTTCTTCATGTGTATATCAAGTATTTGTTTTCTACCTTCAGCTTCAGGCAATCCTACCTCAACAAGCCTGTCCAAACGGCCAGGCCGTAACATTGCAGTATCTATACATTCCATGCGATTAGTTGAAGCAACTATCATAATATTATCGTTAGACCCCATCCCGTCAATATTTTGTAAAATAGTCCCTATCACCCTTTGAGTGGCCTCATGCATACCGTCTCTTCTGGGTGTTATCGAATCAATTTCGTCTAGATAAATTATTGTTTTTTCACCACCTTGAGCAGCAAAATCAAATATCTGTTGTACGATCTGTTCTGATTCGCCATACCATTTTGAACCAATATCAGAAGCTTTTACATGCAAAAATCTAGCATTTGCTTCGGATGCCAAGGCCTTAGCCATTAATGTTTTACCAGTACCTGGTGGACCGTAAAGTAAAATTCCCTTTGGAGGTTTTGTGCCCCACTTTTTGTATAATTCTGGGTTAGAAAGCGCAAACGCCAAGCCCTCTAATTCTCGTTTTGCCACTTCTTGACCGCCGATATCTTCAAAAGAAACATCAGGCTTGACTACTTCTAACTTGTCTTTGAGGCCATTCAATTCTTGCACTCGATCGATTGGCCCACCACCAATAGCGTTAGCTCTGGCTTTTGGTGGCCCTATTATTATCTCTTGTTCTGGCACCTGTTTACCATCATCTGCATAAAAAGCATCTACAATAATATCCATTGCTTCAGTTATGTCTTGAAAAACATTCTGCAATGATTCTTCAGAAGTTTCTGGCGGCAAGAATACTTGAGCTTCAGGCTCCGTAGTTGGGTGACTTCTTACTTTGCCGCAAGACAATGTAAGGTGTATAGGAGTGGTGCCAATGTCATGCAATACTAGATTAGTGCCGTGAGAACCGGTAAATGTATACGTTCCTCCTCGCTCCAACACCGCGTACTTCTGAGACAAACAATCCTTCAACTTAATAAACATTGCTTTTTCTTTATTATAGGCACCCATAGGAAGCTCCAGTATGCTTTCGATATCGAAATTTTGGGCATCAGAATCGGCATACAGATACAACACTATGCTTGTGATCGGGCTTTCTAGAAGTGCCTTACCTAACTCTCCGCCTTTTCCTTCTTTAGCTGCTTCTAGGATTTGTTCTGGATTATTTATAATATAATTTATTGCTTTTTTTGGCTCTTTTTCGCGTGATGCTTGTGGTTCCATAGCGATATTATATATAAATATTCATACAAATTATGTGTTTAATATTCATTAATCGTTCGATGTGACAGGAATTTTACCTCTTTTTGAAAAGAAGAAAAGATAAAATATCTCTAGTAATCCGGCTGTATTTAATATTAATAGTGCTACAAACCATATTTTATCGTCTTTTTTAGCCGATACCCATAGAGATAAACCCTTCCAGGCGATCGACCAAACTGCTAGCACTATAAACCACCACCAATTATTATTTAGCCATGTTTCCATTAATTAATCGTATCATAAAAAAATCTCTGTAGTCTATATAAAAACTACAGAGATTGGTCGCCCTAGTACATTCGAATTGGAACTTATTACTTGAAGAATTGAGCAGATGGAAAACCGAATTATGCAATAACTCATTTGCTAAAGTACATTACAATGCCAACTACTAAAAATATTATTACAGTAATTATTATTCCAATTAATATATCCTTTTTTATAACATGACCGTCTAGTCCGTAGTACTTTTTGGACCACCTGCGCGAATTTCGAGAAAAGAATAATCCTCTTTTAGTGGCATCAGCGGCCCAAGGACTGAAAAAATGTTTGCCAGAAGGAAAGCTTGCTTCCATCTGGATTACTTTGGATAAATTGGCTAGATGGGCTAAAAAAAGCTTTCAAAAATGATGGTTTTTTATCTACTGGGGTTAAATCTATCCCTTCATCTTTTTGATGCTGAGTTCCTTGTGAGGGACTTTGGTTCTGTTTTTCATTGTCCATATTTTTCCTTTTTTTTGATTTAATTAAATTATCAACTACTTTTTTTGAAATTACAAACAAAAAGCCCCCAAATACTAGGGGCTTTTAAAACATAAGCGAAATGGTCGGGGATAGAGGACTCGAACCTCCGACCTCGCGCTCCCAAAGCGCGCGCGCTAGCCAACTGCGCCAATCCCCGTAATTTTAGGTATTATTCATTACCCTACTCATAATGTACAATTCTGTGGCAGTTTGCGCAAAGTAAAGAGCAATTTTCAACCTCTGCCTTTGGCTTCCTGAAACCCGCCCTGTAACGAAAATCAGATATATTAAAATCCTTTACCCCAGGACCATCGTGAGAAAGTCAAGAACTCTAAAATCTGCTATTCCACACTTTTCACAACGCTTTTGGCATTTGTATTCTTCAATCCATTTACGCTGGCGAGTAATTAAAAGTCTTTTTGTTTTCCTGTAACAATATCTACATTTTTGGCGACGGTATGTTTTATTAGGTAGTGTAGCAGCTACACCGAAGTCTGTTTCAGGGTATTTTTTAAAGCAATATCGGCATGTTTTAAGCATGCTGGAATTATGCCTTATTTGGGTCCCACATTTAACATCCCAAAATATATGCCAACCCACGGTCTTATTTGTTAAATAACTCTTTTGACTGATTCATTTTAACAGATTAAATTACGATTATCTAATATCTAGCATCTATTGTCTATTTGGCAAACTCGATTGCCCGAGTTTCACGAATAACATTAAC
>CAZIHK010000017.1:0-5907 GCA_964539035.1 uncultured Candidatus Saccharibacteria bacterium
GTATGAGTGTATACTATGTATAAGAGAGGTAAACAAACACTAGAGGTATCCCAATGTCTGACGTCCCAGAGAAACAAATTAAACGCTTAAAGGCTCTAATCTCAGAAGCAGAGACCAATTTAGGTGCAGCTAAAGAATTGCTGGTTAGCCTTGTAGGCGAAGACCCAGAAATAACAGCCACAGCCCGCGAAAATATCTCAGGCAAAGTGTTAGAAGGTGTATTTGACGGCCAAAATATGGTTGGCTCAGATGGTAAAACTTATCCAGTGCCGGCAAATTATGCAAGTAAGTCAAAGTTAGTCCAAGGTGACATCTTAAAACTTACAATTGGCGATGATGGTGCATTTTTGTATAAGCAAATTGGACCCATACCACGCAAACAAGTGGTTGGTGTACTAACTCAAAAAGAAGGCCATTACTTTGTGGAGGTTGGCGATAAAGCATATCGCGTGCTACTTGCCAGCGTAACCTACTTTAAGGCTAAGCCAAACGATCAAATTAGCGTAAATGTACCAGAAGATGATATTGATGCCGAGTGGGCAGCGATAGAAGCTGCTTTGTAATTAAATAAGTTTAACATTTTAAAGACTCTTTTAATAAGGAGTCTTTTTTATATCCACAGATAATACTCTTAAGTCTGTAGTATCTACAACAGACAAGAGCTTTCCAAGTGACTATACTATAAAGCTAAAGGGAGATGTTTTGGGCCAAGCTTTGTACAGAAAATACCGCAGTAAGAAGTTGGAAGAAATTGTAGGTCAATCTGCAGTTACTACAGCACTTAATAATGCTTTAAAAAGCAACCAGATTAGCCACGCCTATCTCTTTACTGGCCCAAGAGGAGTTGGCAAGACTAGTGTTGCCAGGATTCTAGCCCACGAAGTGAATAACCTGCAATACATTAACGGCGAATTGCCAATGGACATTATTGAAATTGACGCCGCTAGTAATAGACGCATCGAAGAAATACGCAATCTACGAGAAAAAGTAAACATTGCACCGGTAAGCGCCAAATATAAGGTATATATTATTGACGAAGTCCACATGCTTACCAAAGAGGCATTCAATGCACTACTTAAAACGCTCGAGGAACCACCGGCTCACGTTATATTTATACTTGCGACAACCGAAGCACACAAAATACCAGAAACTATTATTTCACGGACTCAACGCTATAATTTTAAACTAGCAACAAACGAAGAAGTAGTAGGCCATTTAAAAACCATAGCCAGTAAAGAAAATATTATAATTGATGATGAATCTATCGCAGTAATCGCTAAACATAGCGGTGGTAGTATGCGGGATGCTATAAGTATTCTTGATCAGATACGCCATAGCGCAGATAAAATTAACGCTAAAATTGTGAGACAAAATATTGGTGTGCCGTCGAGCTCATTATTAGCAGGTATTATCGAAGCTTATAAAAGTGATAACCCCAAAAACATTTTTATGTCTTTGAGCTCGATAGAAGACGATGGAGTATCATCTAACCTGTTAGCTGCACAACTTATTGATTATATACGCGAAAGTTTAGTTGCTAAAAATCAAATACTGCCAACAGAAGAAGCTATCATTTTAATTCGTGAACTAATGTTTGTCGAAAGTAGCCAAAGACCTGACGTTCAATTGGAAATTGCTTTAATCACAGCTCAATTAAACCGCCCAGTAAAATCAACAAATATTATATCTGAAGCTAGGATTGAAAATGAAGAACCAAATAATAGCCTGTCAGTTCCGGCTCAAAGTCTAAAATCCAAATTAATTATTAATATAACTAAAGAAGAAACTCAAAATATTGAACAAGCTTGGCCTGATATACTACACAATTTACGCATTAAGCATAGCGCACTTTACGGTGTACTAAAGGCATCCGTTGTAGATTACGGTCAAATAAACGACAATAGACTAATATTAAGCTTTAGCTTCCCATTCCATCTTAAACGCATGGACGAAGCTCGGAACAAACAGATTCTAAATCAGTCAATTTCCGATTTAGGTTTTGGGTCATTCGAAATTATTTGCATGAGAAAAATACAAAAAAAGCCTATAGGTACTCCAAGTAAAGCCATAATTAATAATGCGAGTAACAATGATATCGACAATTTAAAAGCCATTTTTGGCTCAGCAGAGGTGTTAGAATAAATACTATGACTAAAAACAGTGCCGATTCTGCCACCATACCACCTCAAAATACAGATGCCGAAGCTAGCCTACTAGGCGCTATTTTGATTGATAGTGATGCCATTGTTAGGATCGCAGACGCAATAAATGTAGATGATTTTTACGATGAAAGACATCAGAGAATATTCGAAGCAGTCAAAAAGTTATACGAAAAACACAGCCCTATAGATGTTTTAACACTTTCTAACCAATTAAAAGATGATAGCTTTTTAGATATTATTGGCGGTGCATCTTATTTAACAGAACTTACTAATTATGTACCAACAGCTGCCCATGTTGAGCAATATGCTGAAATTGTCTCTCAAAAAGCTCTAAGGCGCCGTTTAATTAAAGCATCCCAAGACATTGTTGGGCTAGGATACGACGAGAGTAAATCTATACAAGATCTTATCGAAGAAGCAGAAACCCAATTATTCAGGGTAAGCCAGCAGCACGTTAAACAAGATGTCGCTTCGTTAGAAGACATTTTGGCAGATAGTTTCGAAAGATTAGACGAACTTCATAAAGATAAAGGTAAAATCCGAGGTGTTTCAACGGGTCTAAAAGATTTAGATAATATACTTGCTGGCTTACAACGTAGCGATTTAATAATTATTGCATCCAGGCCAAGTATGGGAAAAACTGCTTTGGCATTAAATTTGGCTCATAATATTGCTTCTAAGTCCGAATTACCAGTAGTAATTTTTAGTATAGAGATGAGTAAAGAACAGATCGTAGATAGATTATTATCTATGGAATCTGGCGTTGATGCCTGGAATATTCGAACAGGGAATTTGAGTGATAGCGATTTTGAAAAGATAGGTCAGGCTATGGGTACATTAAGTGAAGCGCCCATATACATCGATGACACCCCCGGGATAACAGTAAGCGATATGCGCACCAAAGCTCGTCGTGAACAACATCAAAGGCAATTGGGTGCAATAATCGTTGACTATTTGCAATTGATGAGCGGTGGTTCACGTTTTGGGTCAGATTTTAACAGGGTCCAAGAAATATCCGAAATTAGCCGAGGCCTTAAAGCTATTGCAAGGGAACTAAATGTACCAGTAATCGCCTTAAGCCAGCTTAGCCGGTCTGTAGAATCTAGGAGCCCTCAAATACCTCAGCTAGCAGATTTAAGAGAGTCAGGCTCAATCGAACAAGACGCTGATGTTGTCGCCTTTATTTATCGCGAAGATTATTACAATCCTGACACCGATCGTAAAAATATTACAGATATCCTTATTAAAAAACATCGTAACGGCCCTACTGGCAACATTGAGCTTTATTTCGATAGAGAGCGTCAACGATTTAAGACCCTCGATAAAAGAAGGTCTACTAGCACAGTTAGCGCACCTTTCGATAACTAATAGTCAAATGGACGCCGTTCACCCTTTGATCAACATGATATACTATCCTTAATCAATGAAACATGTATTAAGGGTGTCCATGAACTGGTTGGGTGCACATTGGCGTGGTGTTATAAGTGCTATTGTTATTTGCTCGATTGCTTTTTTAACTTTGAGTACCCAGATTAGCAAATTAGTACCCGGTCAAAGCCGTTTTGAAACCGTAACTCTTTCATCACTTCAAAAAATTCCAGAACCTTGGTTTAGGGCAGTAAATGCACCCTATATGTTGCCAGCCTACTCTGTGGGTAAAATATTCAACAACCCTTTATACGGTGCTAGATTAACAAGCGTTATTTTTGGTTTATTAGCCACCTTGTTTTTCTTCTTACTTGTTAAGCTCTGGTTTAATACACGGATAGCAATTGTTGGCAGCTTACTTTTCATCACTTCTAGCTGGCTGCTCCATATTAGTCATCAAGCAGCACCATTTATATTGGCCGTAACCTCACTATTGGCTTTATTTTTTTCATTAGCATGGTTTTTGCACACTAAAAAACACAAAAATTTAAGTTTCATTCTATTTGCCATTACACTCGGTTTAGCTACCTATGTGCCTTATATGCCTTATGTGATCACAATAACACTAGTAATTTTAATAATCAAAGAAAAACAAGCCTTGCTTAGGCTAAATTCATGGGTGATAATTTCTTCGGCTGTTATTTATTTTGCGATATTAACACCGTTGTTTATTAGTTTAGCTTCACATCCAGGCCAGATAAAAGAATTGCTTGGTATACCACTATATATGCCTTCTATAAGCCAATATTTATCCCAGCTATATCACGGTGGTTCAATGATTATTATCAAATCAGTTAAATTATCCGAGCTTCATTTAGGCGACTTACCACTGCTAGATGTATTTAGTTCTGCAATGTTTTTTTTTGGTCTTTTCTACTACTCAAAAAGACTGCCAAAAAGACGTAGTCTATTAATACTCAGTAGCATCATCTTGTTGATACTAATTGTAACCCTAACAACCGATTATCAATTATGGATTACAATTTTATTGCCATTAATATTTATGTGCATAATTGCTGGGGTTGTAGAACTGCTTAACCAGTGGTTTTCTTACTTCCCACGCAACCCATTGGCAAGAAATATTGGTGTAGCAATTGTAGTGGTGGCCATAGGTTTTACTAGTTTTTACCATTTACAACGATATTTCATTGCTTGGCCCAATTCTTCAGATACCAAATCGGTTTACGTGGTAAAATCTAAGTAAGTAAATTCATTTTATAAAGAGAGGACAATAATGGGTAAAATTGACCAGGCTAAAATGTTAATGAAAGTTCGTAAATTACAAAAAGAACTCCAAAAGATGATAATTGAGTGCTCGGCAGGCAACGGGGCAGTTAGAGTAGAAATAACTGGCGAACAAAAAATCAAAAAAATTCACATTGACCCAGAGTACGTCGACCTAGAAGATATTGGACAGTTAGAAAATTGGATTGAAGAAGCGGTTAAAGAATCCATCAATAAGAGCCAAAAAATTGCCGCCGAAAAAATGCAGCCAATGCTTGGTAGTCTAGGGAGCCTAGGCCTTTAATTTAAAGTGTCTTTTGACTGAACACTAATGAGCATACTGCCAAAAGCATTAGAGCAGACTATAGAAGCCTTTTCGAGCTTGCCGGGTGTCGGTCACAGAACAGCCGAGAGATATGCTTATTGGTGTTTAAGATCAGACAAGTCAATTTCAGACAAAATTAGTACAAGTTTAGATAAATTGCACAGTAGTATTAAATATTGCCCTAAAACATTTGCGCTAATTGATGTTAATCAAGACATATCACCTCTTTACAGTGATATTCAGCGCGATAAAACAATAATTGCGATTGTTGCAGAACCTTTCGATATTCAAGCCCTAGAGAACACTGGAGTATATAAGGGCACATACCACGTATTAGGCGGATTAATATCACCCATAGATGGTGTTGGTCCAGAGCAGCTAAGAATCAAAGAGTTGATTAAGCGAATCAAAGAAGATGGTGTATCTGAAGTAATTTTAGCAACCAATGCAAGTGTAGAGGGCGAAACTACGGCTATGTACATCCAAAAGCAACTTCAAGATTTGAATACTGATCTAACACGCCTAGCAAGGGGTCTGCCAATTGGTGTTGACCTAGAGTATGCCGACCAAATTACTCTAAAAAGAGCGCTAGAAGGCAGAACAAGCTTATGATACCCAGTCTAGAGGAAATCAAGAAAGCTATTGCCGAGGCTAGCAAGATACTTATAATACAAGCCGACAACCCTGATGGCGATAGCCTTGGTAGCGCATTGGCTCTTGAACAGATTATTGGCGATATGGGCAAAGAACCATATCTATCTGTCTCTT
>CAZIHK010000018.1:0-4743 GCA_964539035.1 uncultured Candidatus Saccharibacteria bacterium
CGGCGTAGCTCAGATGGTTAGAGCGCAGGACTCATAAGCCTGAGGTCACTGGTTCAATCCCAGTCGCCGCTACCAGAACATTGACAAATAGTAAAGCTTATGCTATTATGTTATACATGAGTGAAAAACAAGAATACAGCAAAAAAGATATAGATAAAGATCATAAAAAAGCTTTAAAAATGAACGCAGAAATTGATCGTATGATTGAGGAATACGACGTTGACCCACAAGTAGCTGCTGATGCTTTAGACTACATGGATAGGATCGAAAAAGGTAAACCTTTGCCTCAAAAGATTAGAGATGGTATTCGGAATCATCCGTTGGAAAGTTTTGCGATTTACGCTAACGCTTTTGCTGTTCTGAGCAACGCGACTGCTTTAGCCAGTAGCGCCTTATCAGGCACTCTTGGTGATTCTGTTCAAAATCCTGCTACTCTTGATGGCTTCCCATTTGAAAGAATGGCAGAACATCCCGATCAATGGCATGCAGGATTTGCTTTGGGCGCATTGGCTATAGTTGCATTAACCGTGGCGAAACGTAAACATGATGAAAATGGAAGCAAACAACTTAGTGAAGAATATGCTGTTTCTAGAATGGACAGTTATCGACCATCCTAGATGGATGACAAGTAAATTAATGTAAGTGTGATTTTATGTTTCATCTAAAATCATAAACGAAAAAACACAAATGTTTCTATCTGCTCTACCAATTGCCACATATTTAGCAGTTCAAATCGAATTTGATTCCATTTCGTCAAAGTCAGAGCTACCACGAGTGGTATATAAGCTAAGTATTTAAACTCTGTTTTGTTATCATTAGATTATCGAGTAGTCCCCATATAGAACAACGAACAATGGCTAAACTATCTTTTAATAAACACAGTAAATACTTTCTATCAATTGCTTCAGTACTTATATTTGCACTTATTGGCTCATATATTATATTTAGCTCTAAAGCCGAAACCGCTCTTTCGGCTGACTTTAACTCTGATAACACTGTCAATATCTATGACCTATCAATAATGGCAAGCAATTGGGCTAAAACTAGCGTTACTCACGCCATGGGTGATGCTAATGCTGACTTAGCAATCAATATTTTTGATCTATCATTACTAGCTAGCCAATGGGGACAGACTATTACACCGACACCACCTACCTACACAATAATTCCAACAGGAGATGATACGGGAACTCTGGATGCCACTAATATCCAAGCGGCTATCGATTCCAAGGGTACAAACGGAGGTGAAATCACATTCGCACCTGGAACCTATACTATCTCTTCACCAATTAAACTGCCGGCAGGTAATCTGGCTATACTTATACTTTCTGGTAATGGTGCAATAATTAATCTTGTAAACACTACTCCCCGTTTTTTTGTATGGGATCGTACAGCTATGCATCAAACATTTCGTAAGTTTTTTATTGAAGGTTTCAATGTAGATGCTGGCAACAATCATCCGGCTAGTGGTTCTTGGTCTGTTCTCGGGTTTGATATGAAATCGGGAAGCGGCTACTATGACGCTGGTTATCTAAACATAGAAGAGATCACAATAAAGGATAACCATATATATAACGTTGCAACGAGTTCTATTAGTACTTGGAATGCAATTGATATACATGTAGGTGTATCGCACTGGGGAGATGAGTCAACGGAAAATCACATAAATGACATTCTTGTTCAAGGTTGCCGTCTTGAGGGTGGCGAAAGAGGTGTAAACATTAACGGTTATGGCAATATCGCTAGTGCAACAAATATAACTTTAGATCGCATTTTTATTCGTGATTGCTGGCATGATACAGGTGTGGACCCAGTGCAATTTGGCCAATCTACAAATTATCATGTTGGTCAATCAGGCAAGTTGGGGACAGTTGAAATTACGAATAGTTACGGAGCGCGTTCATTTGACTGTGGAGTAGAGGTAGACCAAGCAGCAAATGGTTTGGTACAGGATGTAACAATTGAGAATCCTTACTACAATATGTTTTACTATACTAACTTTAATACTCCACTATCTGGAGCTGGTAAAACCATTTTTAATCGGAATACTGCCAGATCAACCATTGCTACGTACGGTGCTAATGGTTTTGGAGTTGGATATGAAGGCCTAGGTATTGGAGATATAATATTAACTGACTTCAAATACGCAAGCAGTTTAACAGGTTGGCGAACTGCAGTGAATATTCCTGATAACTCAATTATTAAATCACTAAGCATAAATGGCCTAAACATAAGTGCGCCCAATACAAGCACAACACCTCAAGCATATATTTATACAGGTGGAGTAATACAAAGCAAAAGCATCAGTACTATCACGGTTAATGGCTCATTTGTAAATTACTAGACTCTAATGGATAGTGGCGTTTTTGTGTACAAAAACTACTAATTTCCAGTTCAAATCTAATCCGGTTCCATTTTGTCAAAGTCACAACTACTACTACGCTTATTAATTATTAGGATGGTATTCAACTCTTACAGATGATAATATCCTATTAAATATGCCTAAATTTATGTTGGATCTCTTTGATGGAAAATAACAATAACAGCATTATCAGTGTTAAAGATATAACAAAGATTTATTATTCAGGGAACATACAAACTAGAGCTTTAGATTGCATTAGCATCGATGTGTCTGTTGGTGAATTTGTAATGATAACTGGTCGTAATGGTTCTGGCAAATCTACTCTGATGCATCAGCTAGCTTTGTTGGATAAACCAACAGGTGGCACAATCATTATAAATGAACAGGACGTTACTCATTTGCCTGAAAGGAAAAGAGCTGACTTGAGGCTAAGGGAGCTTGGTTACGTATTTCAAGAATATGCATTAATTGCAGAACTGACGGCTCTAGAAAACGTTATGTTGTCGGCAATGATGTTGGAAAAAGCATCACTTGCTAAAAAGAAAGCAATTGATCTGTTGAATAAAGTTGGGTTAAAAGGTAAATACAAAAGATTACCCTCACAACTCTCCGGTGGTGAGCAGCAAAAGGTGGCAATTGCTCGTTCTTTGATCAATCACCCAAAAATTATATTTGCCGACGAACCAACCGCGAATCTAGATACTGTCGCGTCTAAGGAAGTGTTAGACATTTTTAAATCATTAAACGAGCTAGAGCAAATTACTATCGTTATGGTGACCCACGAACCTGAAGAACTGCATTATGCAACTAGAAGAATTCAGTTGTCGGATGGAAGATTACTATGAAAGGGAGACAGCTAGGGCTGCCTTTTTACTTAACATGGCAGTATCTGAGAAGAGGTAGAAAATGGACTCTATTATTGACCTTGTTTTTAATGACAGTAGCATTTATAAATCTAATTTTCATACCATCTTTATTCAATGGCATAATTGACGGAGCTAATAAACAGATTATAAATACCCTAACTGGTAATGTTTATATAACCCCGTCAGAGGGCAAAAGCTATATTGAAAATAAATCAGGGTTAATAGTACAGATTAAAGACGTAGAAGGTGTTCAAGCAGCGAGTGCAAAAACATTAGTGCCAGCCAGGCTAAGGTTCAACAATATTAACGGCAGTTGGCAAACATATGCAATTAATCCAACCAATGAAAAAGAAGTTTCTAATATTTCTCAAAAAATTATTAGCGGGTCATATCTAGAGTCGGGTGACAAAGATAAAATCATTATTGGTAAACAGGTAGCAGGCGGCAAAGACGTAGAAGAAAACGCTTTTTCATTTAAGGATGCTAAAGTGGGCGATAAGGTTTTGATGATTCTGGATTCAAAAACCAAAATATTCACAATTAAAGGCATCTTTGATACTAATTTTGTGGAGTCTGATAAAAGAGCATTTATTACAGACCTAGCATTGAGCGAATTAATGTCATCTTCAATCAATAAAGCCACATCTATAACAATTAAGACTAAAGAATCAGCTAACGAACAAGAGGTTATTAGGGCAATAAACCAGCTAAACTTAGATGGACAAATTTATTCTTGGCAAGAATCAACAGGCTTGATGAAATCTGTTAGCAAAAGCTTTTTGAGCATAAATGTAATAATGTCATTTGTTGGAGTATTAATTGCCGCAGTAACAATTATAATAATTATTTACGTAACTAGCATTAATAAACGAAAAGAAATCGGCATCCTTAGAGCGATAGGAATCAAACCATACATAATAATCTCAAGTTATGTAATACTTTCGGCAGTTTATGCGATGGCAGGCGTTATTTTGGGCACTATAATATTTTTTGCAGTACTGACTCCCTATTTCCAAGCGCATCCATTTGTTTTGCCAATCTGCGATGCAGTTTTAGTCTTAAATTGGTCTGATTATGTGGCTAGGGCTGAAACGATAATTTGGGTATCGGTGATTGCTGGTTTGATACCTGCGCTAGTAGTCACCCGCGCAAAAATGTTAGATGCGATTTTGGGGAGATAATTGACAGAAACCAATTAGTAATTAGTTGTTTTAGCGCAGTTAGCAAAGAATAGGGCGATTCCAACTTCGACGCTTAGACTCTGACGATGGTGATTTTGCGTACCAAACCTACTATCTGCCACATACCCACCATTTCAAACTTAACTTGATTCCATTTCGTCAAAGCCATAGATACCAACATAAGCATTTTACGAACAGAGACATTTAACCTCTGTTTTTGTTATCATTAGTTTGATAACTAGCGCCAATCTAAATGTACTATGGCAAAACTACCTTTTAAGATAAACAGTAAACACTTCCTACTAATCGCTCTAATCATAATCTTTGCCTCAGT
>CAZIHK010000019.1:0-15040 GCA_964539035.1 uncultured Candidatus Saccharibacteria bacterium
ACATTCTGCAAAATCTTCGCTAATTATCGTACCGATTGAGCTACCATAATTCTCAATATGTTTTCTGACATAAGGCGACACAGGGTTATTATTGAAAGTTTTGGCAAATTCTTTTTTTATATCGTCAGGGAGTAGGTGATCAATTATATGGCCCATTTCGTGTGCAATAATACCAAGATAATAGAGCCGTCTTTTTTGTATTTCACTTAGGCCTGATGTGTCTGCCAAAATATCTAAATCGGAGTTTTTTCTAGCTTCAAAAGAGTGGACTTTAATAAAAAGGACAGGGCAACTAAGCGGTAGTCTTAGATCTAGGTTTGTGGCAAGTGTATTGTATGTATTTTTTATATCTTCTTTATTTTCACAACCTTCTAAAGCAGATTCTACGAGCTGATATTTAGTCAAGCTATCAGCGAATACTGGCACCCCTTGGTCATATGCTAAATGGTGCATATTATGATAATTTTCGTCATATTCTTCGATAAGATAACCACTCCTAGAAGCTATGCTCATAATATTTTTTTGACGTTTATCGTTAACGTCAATATTTAGCATTAATAGATCATCTTTTTCGACACAAATTAAGTCTTCTGGTCTTAGGATGCCTACAAACACGTCCCTAATAAAGTTTGTGATATCTTCGTTGCCCAACTCCGCATCACAGCCTTCAAAACCCCGTGACACAACTCTTTCTTGGATTAATCTATCGAACTCTTCGTCATTTTCTATTACGTGGTTATGAAGGGCAGTCCTTTTTATTTTTTCGTAATCGAATGGCTGTAATTCAATTTCTTGCTCGTCTTCTTGGATTGGTAGTCCGTTTATATTTTTTTCTAGTACAGCCATAATATTTCTATTATTTTTTTACATTAACAACTATAAATAATTAAAACATAATTTAGTTATTTTAACAGCACAGGTCTAGGAACCCGGTCGGGTTTTCGGATGCTTGCTCCCCACATAGGGAACAGGTCGCCGTTAGAACTAAATTACAGAGGTGATAAAGCAAAAACCGCCATTTTTGGCGGTTCCAACGTATATATACACATATTCGTTCAACATCTTAAAATCCTGCACCAAGAGGCCAAGGGAGGGACAGGTCATGGGAACAGGTCTCTCGTTTTGGCTGCTTGGTCTGGCTCGGAAGACTGGATTCGAACCAAGTGGTTCTGTCACCTGATTTTTGGCTCACTTAATGTTAGCTACATCTGTTAAATGTCAAATCTTACTTGTTTTTCCAGGCGTATTTTGTATTGCGAGCGTCACCCTCAATCACCAAGTAGCCATCATCCACGAGTTTCTTCAATCGGCGCTGGATAGTGCGTTTTGATATGCCCACTAGTATATCTTCAGCTTCAGCTAGTGATATAGATCCGAATTGCTTGGCATAGCTCAAGATATCTGACTCAATTTTAGATATCTTGACCCTGTCTACGCCCTTGGTGAGTCCTGACAATGCATTAACCTCAATAGCTAATACCTTTGCAGACGACAAGAAGCCGTCTACAAAATAATTCAACCAAGGATTTAAGATAGCCGCCTTACGACCTGAGTAGTTTTTTGCCAAGCTAAGCGCATTGTAATACGCTTGTTTGTCTACTGAATAGTAAGACTCCAAGACCAATGAACTACGAAAGTCATAGTCTTTCAGCCCTAAATATAAACTTGTCAGCAGACGCGTTGTGCGACCATTGCCATCGGCTAGTGGGTGGATTGATACAAAATGAAAGTGCAATATACCAGCTACGATAACGGGATGAATATTATCAGCACCAGCTAGCCAAGTAAGCAATTCACCAATTTCTTTATTCAGAATAGTAACTCCAGGACCGTCGTATACAGTTACATCGTTTTGGTCGGCTATATAGATCGGATTTTTGCGTAGAGCACCAACCTTATCAGCTGGTAAGAGTTGGTCTGTAACTATTTTATGAATAGCTAAAATGTCATCTAGGGCTATAGGTTTCTTGCTATGTTTGCGTTCTTCGATAAAATCCAGGGCTTTTTTGTAGTTTTTGACCTCAATTTCCGCATATTGATGGCGAGTTAGCTGTTTATCGTTGATTAGTACTTCTTCTACTTGTTTGAGGTTTAGTGGGTTGCCTTCAATGGAGGTTGAGCTATGCGTAGCCTCAACACTAGCTCTGTAACGCATTTCGATTTCACGTTCTGGTAATATATAGCTACCATCAACTTGAGTACGCAATGACTCAATCCCGGCTATTTTACGAAGTAGCTCGTCGGAGATTATATAGCTAGGCTTGTACATAGATCAATTATAGCATAATTTTCGTCTTTCGTGCCATAATCGTGCCAACTATCGTGCCACCTCGTAGAGGGGCAAGTCTAGGAAACAGGTCTGGTTTTGGGATGCTTGCTTGCTCAGGAGGAGGGCGGCTGGGTTCGAACTGATTTACAGGGGTGGAAATGAAAAAACCACCATTTCTGGTGGTTCCAACATTTGTAACTTACGAACCGTAAATTAGCATTCTGTCTGACCAAGGAGAGAAGTTAGGGACAGGTCTGGGAACCTGGTCAACCTATTTCTCTGCTGGGTCTGGCTCCGGGGACTGGATTCGAACCAGCGACCTAGTGGTTACACTTTACCCGTTATTTTCATAACGGCGTGGACTATTTCATCATCCGTAAAAACGGATGCGGGGCGCTTCCTATCTGATAAAAGATAGTACTTCCATAAAGGAATAGTCTCTGAACCTTCCTATTACAAATAGGCTTGGCTGCAGATTCCCGTATATAAATATACTTAGGGTTCCTGCAATTCACCCCGTTTTCACTCATTGATTACTCAAAGAGGCTGCACATTGACGTATTTATAGTGTACGCACAGCCACCCGCTCTACCGCTGAGCTACCCCGGATTATCTATTTAAAGAACCATCAACGCCAGCTGATTATAAGGGTAAAAATGGCCTCAGTCAACGATTATAAGGTGTATAAGTAGACAAAACAAAGATAATATGCTATGATAAGCTATATAGTAATAATAACAAAAATATGGCAAGTATTACAGAAAAATCTAATTCAGAAATCAATTATAGCTATTTAAGATCAGCAGAAGCTAGCTGTGCTAGAAGAGCTAACCAAGAAGCAAAGAAAAAAGATAGGAATAAGTTGCTTGGTAGCGCAGCTGTGTTATTAGCCACAGGCGCGTTGCTTGTTGGAGTGGCTAGTAAAAGTTTAGCCGAGGGCGGTAGCACAAATAAAAACCCCGAAAAAATTGTACATGTTCATAAATCAAAGCAAGAAAAGCAAAAGAAGATTGAGATACCATATGCGAGTTATGAGCTATCTAAATCAGCTGAAAAACAACTAAAGGCACAATTGCCTAAAATAGAAGAGTTAAGGCCATTGTATGAACAAGCTGCCGAAAAAACTAATATGCCATGGTATTTATTAGCAGCTATTCATTACGAAGAAGCGAATAGCTCTTCAAAACTGTCTGTTTTTGCAGGCGAAACTCTCGGCTCTGCCAACCCCGATGGGCAGGGTGTTGATGGCTATGCCCCGGCAGATCAATTACAAAATTATATTGCAGCTCTAAAGCATGCCAGAGCTATGGGTGAATGGGTTTATGGTACAAAAATTAATAAAGATACAAAAGATCTTAGCAAAATAGGTGAGTGTCTATTGGCATATAACAGGGGTACAATATATAAGAGTGCGGGACTGAGCCCAGAAGACAGCCCATATGTATATTCAGGATTATCAAAAGATGGTAAGGATTATTCTTGCATTTTCCCAGACGCTGATCCGCTAGCTGGGCGAGTAGATAATAGACCTGGTGGCTTGGCAATGGTCATCTATTTAGCGCGCGAAGAGTCAAAATAAAATAGTAAAAAGCTAAGCTTATTATCTGTTAGGGCAACAGTAAATTCAATAATCGGTTTGCTATAATTAAGATGTAATTTAGGTATTGGAGGTAGCATCATGAAGGTATTAGTTGTCTATGGCAGCAAACACGGTTCGACCAGAGAAATTGCCGAAAGAATCACCGACGAGCTTAAAAAATACAAACTAAACGTTGACTTAATTACTAGCGACACAGGGGCTGATATCACCAACTATCAAGCTGTAGTGATTGGTAGCGGTGTTTACGCCGGCAACTGGGTTGGCAAAGCAAAAAATTTTATAGAAGCAAACAGTACCGACTTGGTTAAAACAAAGGTTTGGTTGTTTAGCGTAGGGCCGATTGGCGACCCGCTAAAACCTGGCCCAGATAAGGCCGTATCGCCAGAATTAATCAAAGAGCTCAAAAAACAGACTAGTGCTATAGAGCATAAATTATTGGCTGGTAGTTTAAATATGAAAAACCTTAATTTTGGCGAAAAGCTAATCGTAAAAGCCTTTAAGACTCCAGAGGGCGATTACCGCAACTGGGATGAGATATCAGACTGGGCTAAAAAAATAGCCAAATCCCTAAAGGCATAAAGCTTAACGCTTTAGTTTATAAACATAAGGTGGTATAAAATACTAACCATGATTGGTGTAGATTTGGTATATATTCCTGAGTTTGCAAACCAAAAAAAGCTAGGTGGCGACAAATTATTAACTAGAGCTTTTGATGATAGTGAATTAAGTGGCAGCCTAGAACACTCGGCTGGTATTTGGGCAGCTAAAGAAGCAGTTATCAAAGCAATGGGTAACCCAAAAACGGAGCCTAAAGAAGTAAAGCTAAAATATAGTAAGAATGGCCAACCAAGTGCAATGTGCCATAAAAAATCATTCGATGTGTCTATTTCACACCACGGAGATTACGCTATAGCAGTGGCAATAGAGGTCTTAAAATGAAATATAACGATTTTAGTGAATTTGTGGGCAGTTTTAGCGGGTATGGTCATCGAACAGCTACAACCATAAAACCGTTTATAAAAACCAATAAGCAAACCTACGGCCAATTGCAGAAAAATGTTTATAAAACTGCTAATTATTTGATTGGCAGGGGTGTGCATAGGGGTGAGCGGATTATGGTAGTGGCTACCAATAGCCCAGAGTGGATAGAACTATTTTTGGGCTGCCAACTGATAGGTGCCATTTTAGTGCCGGTAGATTCCCGCAATAGCATAGAAACAGTAAATAACTTTATTATTCAAACTGCGCCATTGATGATTTTTAGAGGTAATTATGTATTGCCAAAACTAGACAGAACTAAAAGAACAGTTATTTTAGAGGATTTAGACGAACTAATTAATGACTATCACGATGTTGCCCCCAATATAAAATTGGATGGCCAAGATACGGCATTAATTGTGTTTACCTCTGGTACTACTGCAGCACCTAAGGGTGTGGTTTTAAGCCAAAAAAATATATTATCGAACATCGAAGGTGTCAAAAAGATGATAAACATTGACCCTAATTGGCGGGTATTATCTGTTTTACCGCTTAGCCATATGTATGAGCTAACAGGTGAGTGCTGCATGCTTTCGGCTGGTGCTAGTACATATTATTTGCCAACGATTGCACCGCTAGCCATCGCTAAAGCATTAGCTGATTATAAAATAACAACAATTTTAGCCGTACCTCAGCTGCTTACTCTTTTTAAACAAAGAATAACCCAAACCGCAATAGCAGAAGGCCAAGAAAAAACCCTACAATTCGGTTTAAAAATAGCACCGTACCTACCTAAAAAAATTAAAAGGATGCTATTTGCTAAAGTACACAAAAAATTAGGTGGTAAATTAGCTATAGTTATAACTGGTGGTGCTCCTATTCCAATAGATGTAGCCTATTTTTGGGAAAACATGGGAGTTAGGGCGTTGCAGGGCTACGGTTTAACCGAAACCTCACCAATACTAACCGCCAACAGAGTTAAAGACAAATTTAGAGATACCCAAGGCTTAGTTTTGCATAACATCGAATTAAAAGTAGCTAAAGACGGTGAAATACTAGCCAAAGGCCCAAGTATCTTTGAAAAATATTGGCAAAACCCAGAGCAAACTAAACAAACCTTTACAGAAGATGGCTGGTTTAAAACTGGTGATATGGGACGGATAGATAAAGGCTGGCTAATAATTCAAGGTAGGGCTAAATTTGTGATTGTTTTACCTAGTGGCTTAAATGTATTCCCCGAAGATGTTGAAGCTGTAGCAGATAAAAGTAAAGACATAAAAGAAATATGTGTTATAGGGGTAAAGACAGAAGAGGGCGAAGAAGTCTTTGCTGCGGTGATATCTGATAAAAAAGATAGGGCTATTGATAAGGCCATCAAGGATATAAATAACCAACTAGAAGATTTTCAGCACATCAGCAAATGGCAACGTTATGAACAAGAAGAGTTTCCGCGTACTTTGCTATTAAAAGTTGATCGTAAAAATATCCAAAAATGGGCCAATGATAGAGAAAAGCCAAAGATTAAGGCCAAAAGTGGCCAAAAACATAGCGATGAGCCGCTTATTAAAATAATTAGATTAAGCCTTAATGAACCGCAGGTAGCTATAAAAGATAGTGATGGCTTGGCAGATATCGGTTTGGATTCATTAAAAAGGCTAGCAGTGCTATCGATGATAGAAGAACAACTTGGTATATATATACCCGAATCAAAAATAGATAAACACACCACGTTAAAAACCTTGCGCAAGCTGGTTGCTAAAGGCAGTCATACTCAAGTAAATTCAAAAAGACCCAAATGGCAGTTTAATAAAGTTATTCGACTTGTTGGCGTTGCATTTAGAGCAACAGTTGTAAGGGGGCTTTTGCGTCTTTGTGTAAAAATCGAAAAAGTCGAAGGTGCTGAAAACCTTAATGGACTAGATGGGCCAGCAATATATATTTTTAATCATGTCGATAGTTTTGATGTACCGGTTGTTTATAAAGCCTTGCCCAAAAAGATTCGCGATAACTTAGCTGCAGCTGCAGCTGATGATGTCATGAAGCGTCACAAAATTTTAACATTTGCATCACGGTTGGGCTTTGTGGCCTATAATTTAGATCGACTAAAAATGATTTTACCAAGCTTAGAATATACAGCTGAATTACTAGAAAAGGGTTGGAGTATTGCTATCGCACCAGAAGGCCACGTAAGTAAAGATGGACATCTGCAAAGTTTTAAGTCTGGTATCGGATTGCTGGCGGTAGAAACCGGCGTGCCAATAATCCCTATTAAAACTTTTGGTTTGGCAGGCACGTTGCCACTAGATAAAAAGTGGCCTCAAAAGTTTAGCCATGTGACGGTTAGAATAGGGCAACCGCTGATAATCGATAGACATACAAGCTACGAGAAAGCTACCAAACGGCTTTATAAAGCCATGAAGAAGCTATAATTAAGTTATTAATCTAAGGAGAATATAAAAATGCAGTTTTTTGGAGCTTTCACACTACTAGTTTTACCGCTTTTTTTGTTTGTTTGTACGCAAATGATTAAAAATACTCGTGAGTTTAGCAAAACTATTGCTGCCAAGATAGTTATTGGCTTCTTTTACTTTATGGCAGTACTTTGTTTGGGCACAGCCGTGTATCTTATAACTAAAATTTAAATTACGTATACACATAGAATTATGCACATGCTTGACTATTGAGCTAGCCTTGTATTAAGTAGAGACAAGTTACTGGGAAAGAGTAAACGTACATTTACATCATAAAGGTGGTGAGGGCATGCTAGGTTTTGCGCAGCGCAAGGCAAAAGCAGCCCTTACTGGGTTGCATAATATATTGGCCAAACTTTTGGCCAATACCAAAGGACTTAAAGCAGATATGCGATTGTTCGCGCTCTTGATTGCAATTGTGGCCACCATGGTATTGGTGGCACCCATGGACTTTCAGGTTCGCGAAGGCAGGTTAACATATCAGCTAGCGTTGGGTTCTAGAGACGGCGGTTATGTACAGTTCTCGCTTGGCCCGGTTGGGTCATTGAACTATCATACCCATGCTGTTCCTATTAATCTCAAGATGAATCTTGTCTTGAGAAATAATCTAACAAATGACCAAAGCCTAACCAATACCTTTAATAGCGGAATCAAGCGATTCAAGCTGGATGCTGTCAATGCTTTTTATTTCTTCTTGGCTACTCGTATCCTGCTAATAGCGGTGATAGGTTTATCTGTAGGAGTGATAAGAAGTAACGGCGGTAAACATTGGTTTAGGCAGACTCTCAAGAATGCTTTGCGTTGGGCAACTTGTCTTTTGGCTCTGGCTGGAGTTTTGGTGGCGATATCATATTGCACGCTAGACAGAACACCAGAAGCCAAATACACAGGCTTGGCACAAGAATTCCCTAAGGTTCTAAATCTAGCTAAGAGAATTAGTGGTAACTTCACCCTGAAAAAGAACATGTTGCAAGACTTTGTAGAAGGCTTCGTAACGGTTCCTAACCAGATAGATAATCCGACTCTCGGCACCCAAGATTACTCAAGAATACGAATCTTGGTGGCAAGTGATATTCACGATAACTTCGCAGGCATGAAAATAGCTAGCGAAATAGTCAACGATAAACTTAACCCTTATGGGAAAATTTCAGCTCTTGTGTTGGCTGGAGATATCACAGTCTTTGGCCAACAGTACGAAGCCAGCTTGTTTGAAAAATCGCTGAACATAGGTGACGTACCGATTTACTTCGTGGGAGGAAACCATGAAGATACGCCATCTGTAATAGCATTTCAGCAAATGGGCTATAAATTACTAGATGGTCAGGTCGTAAGTGTCGGTAACATTGAAATTACTGGCGAAAGCGACCCAACTGCACTAACATCGGGCTTAGTGCCAACAGTAGAGGAACTAAAGGTTCAGTCTGAGTTAATTGCAGAGTCTTGGAGTGCATACACTAACCCTCCAGATGTGTTGATTGTACACAATATCGCACAGGCTCAAGGTGTGATCAACGTCGCTAAGTCAACCAATCAAAACCTTACTGTGGTTTACGGTCATGATCACGCTATCGGTCACAAGACTGAAGATTTAATCAACCTAATAGACTGTGGCACCGGAGGCGCCTCCGGTTTCGACGAAATTGGGCGCAACCCAAACAGCAGCTATACATTTCAGATACTCGAATTTTCAACTGGGTCTCTACCCGTGCTAACTGGGGTAACGACCCTCGGATTCAACGGTTTGAACGGCAGTAGTAGCGTAACGTACGATCCCATTAACTGAGGGTGATGCACAAGCCTCACCCTCCTAACAATATAATTTTATATTTATGATCTATTGCTGTACGATTAACTATATACATAAGTTTTATACATGAATAAAAGAATAAAATTAGAAATAATACTTGCTCTTTCTGTGACTCTTTTAGTAACCCAAATAGCATTATTCCTTACAAACACTAAAGGACAGACGCCTAATTATTGGTGGGCTGCTGGTTTATCACTTTTAGCAATTGTTTCTGGATCTTTGGGTCTTATTACTGCCAAAAACTGGAGTTGGTTAAAAAGTGGAGTTGGTCAGGCAGTATTTTTTATATCTTTGGGCACAATTATTTGGGGTATTGGACAGGCTGGCTGGACTTACTTTTTATTTAAGGACCCAAACATAGCGTCTCCGTCCTCAAGGTTACTTGATATATTCTTTATGGCTAGCATACCTCTTTGGTTCTATGGTGTATTAAAACTTTCACAAGCAACTGGTGCTAAATATGGTTTAAAAAAGTTAAGTGGCAAATTATTGGCCTTGTTTTTAGCATTAATTATGGCAGTCGCTTCATATTATTTTTTGGTAATTGTAGCTCGCGGTGGTTTTAATTATTTTGATGGTCAATCAGTTTTTGATATATTTGTAGACCTTGGTTATTCAATTGGCGAGGGTTTAATTTTTACGTTGGCTTTAGTTGTTTTTGGTCTGTCTTGGAAGTTTTTGGGTGGGCGCTTTAAATATCCAATTATTGCAATTTTGGCTGGTTTCGGATTATTGTATTTCGCAGATTTTGCCTTTTCATATTTAGATGGCCAGGGAAAATACTTTAATGGCGATATATCTGACTTTTTGTTTTTAGTTGCATTTACTGTTTTGGGGGTTGGGCTCTGTATGCTTGATCCAACTAGAAATGTTAAAACCGATAAAAATGCTGAACTACCGATACCTGATAAAGCAATTTATAGCGATTAAATTTATTTTTTTAAAGAGTTGCTGTAGGATATACGTATACAAGCATAAACTTTATGAATAAAACAATAAAAATATATATCATTTTGACTTTATCGATAGTTTGGGTTATTTTTTGGGCCGCTTTATTTTTTACAAGCACCAAAGAGCAGACAATTAACTATTGGTGGCAAGCCGGTATGGCTGCTATTGCAATATTATTTGGGGTTTTTGGCATGTTAACTGCTAAAAAATGGAGCTGGTTAAAGAGCGGAGTTGGCCAAGGTGTATTTTTTATATCTTTAGGTGTTGTTATGTGGGGCTTAGGCCAGGCTGGTTGGACATACTATCTACTTAAATACCCAGGCCAAGAAGTCGTACAATCAAAAATAATTGATGTACTTTATTTTGCATCTATCCCTTTGTGGACTTATGGTATTTTAAAACTCTCTAAGGCTACAGGTGCAAAATTTGGGCTAAAGAGTGTGAAGGGCAAAATTTTAGTTGCAGCCTTGTCGCTAATAATGGTTGCATTTTCATATTACTTCTTGGTAGTTGTGGCTAGGGGCGGCTTAAGTTATTTTGATGGGCAATCAGTTTGGATATCGTTTTTTGATTTAGGCTATGCAATTGGTGATGCAATAAACTTAACTATTGCGATTGCGATATTCGGTTTAAGTTGGAGATATTTGGGTGGTAGGTTTAAGGGCCCAATAATGATAATTTTAGCTAGCTTTGGCTTGATATACTTGGCTGATTTTTTGTTTTCTTATTATGACGGCAATGACATGTATTACAATGGCAACGCTGTGGATTTGCTATATTTGCTAACTATAGCTACCCTTGGCTTGGCGCTTTGCATGCTTGACCCCTCAAAAAAAGTTATATCTACCCCAGTTGAAAATACATCTAATCCAGATAAAACAATCGACAACTTATAATTATTTGTTTTTTAGGTGTATTGCTGTACGATTAAAGATATAAATAAGCGTAAGTAATATGACTAAAAATATAAAAATTGGGTTAATTGGGCTAGTAGCTATAATTTTGTTCGTGTACTGGATTATTTTATTCGCGACTAAAACGCAAATGACAACGGCTAACTATTTGTGGCAAGCCATATTGGCGGCTTTGAGTATAATGGCGGGAATATTAGGGGTGTTTACAGCCAAAAAATGGAGCTGGTTAAAAAGTGGTGTTGGCAAGGGTGTATTTTTCGTTTCATTGGGTTTATTAATGTGGGGGCTTGGCCAAGCTGGCTGGGCCTACTATACTTTGGCCTATCCCGACCAAGAGGTTGTTTATAACAAATTGGTTGATGTACTATACTTTAGTTCTATACCTCTATGGACTTATGGGATTTGGTGTCTTACTAAGGCTACAGGGGCTAAGTATGGCCTTAGGAGTGTTACAGGTAAAATTGTAGTCATTATTACGTCTGTAATAGTAGCCGCTGTTTCTTACTATTTCTTAATTATCGTGGCAAGGGGTGGGTCGTCATATTTTGATGGACAAACAATTTGGAACGCTTTCTTTGATTTGGCCTATGCTTTTGGCGACGCAATTAATCTTATTTTGGCTGTAGTTATTTTTGGTTTATCATGGAAGTTTTTGGGTGGCCGCTTTAAGAGACCAATAATCGCAATTCTTTCAGCTTTTGGGCTTATCTATCTGGCGGACTTCTTTTTCTCTTATTATGATGGCAACAGTCAATATTATAATGGCCACTGGAGTGACTTACTGTATCTAGCTATGGTTGCAGTTATGGGAGTCGGTATATGCATGTTGGACCCTTCAAAAGAAGCTTCAATTTTGAAAAAAATGTTTGTTAGAACTAGCTCAAATGTACAACCAAACACAGAACCAACTATCCAGCCAGTGCCTGTAAATACCCAAGAAGAGCCTAAAGAAGTATCATCAACAGATGAAAATCTAATTAATCAAGGTCAAACAGGAGGGGTGGCAACCTCCCCAATTAATAATCAGCAGGGAGGTGAACAATAATGCAACCACAAGATCAAAATTATCAATCTAACGATCAGACCAATCCTACACCACCAGTAGACGAACAAACAGTAGATGCCGAACAGCTAGAATCGGCTACAAGCCAAGAAGATCACTCGACTCAACCGTCTACAACACCTTTTGTAGATGGCATGCAGAGTCAAAGTGTTGGTGATATACCAGAGGTACCAGATTTGTCTGCCGTGCCATCTAACGATAGCCAAGCAGAGATGGAACATTTGGCTGAGCCACCCAGCCAACCTATTAACGACACAGACACTTCAGAGCAATTAACTGCACCAGCTATGGACGAAGCAGATGAGCAAAACGATCAATTTGCACCTACATCTGACTCTTTAGATTACGATCAGCCCTCTGAAAACAACGAAGCCGAAAACTCAATGCCGGTGAGTGCGCCAGTAGATGAATCAGTTTTGGAATCCGATTTTGAAGTGCCCGCATCAACCGAGATAAGCCAGCCAGAAGAATCAAGTCCATCAACCGAATCAGAGCTAGAGTTACCGAATCTGAGTGATAGTTTGACCCAGCCAGTTAATGATTCTGATACACAATTGCCAACCGAACCAGAACAGCCCATTGATCCGGAGCAAGGTATGCAGTCGTCTATAACAGAGACTAACGAGCCACAAGATACTACCAGCATAGACGATTCGCATGTTGAAGATACAGCGCCAGAAGAAGCTTTAGGCACTGAGGCAACTCCAGAAAATGATACACCACTAGTCGCTGAAAGTTTAGATACTACAGTAACAGAAGTACAAGCTAAAGAGCCAGCGGAAGTTCAACCACCAACCGAAAGAGTCTCACTAACAGATCATGGGTCGTTTGAACCACAAGAACCTCAAGCCGTGGCCAATACAACCGTTGCAACCCCCGAAGAGAAAGAAAATATATATACCGAGATTTGCAGCGAAATAATAAAAGAACAAGAACAAATTATTGGCACGCTAGCTGTAGAGCAAGCAAACTATGTAGAAGGTTTAAGTGTTGACCCAGTTTCTTATAACTGCACTGTTACAGGAGATGGTAGCAAGGTTATTGATGACCTCATAGAACAATATCGAGACTTCTTTGGCCACGCGGCTGTAGAGGTGTGCAAAGAAGCTGCTTCGCGCTTCTTGGCGAGATTACCAGCCGAAGAGTTGCCAACCTCACTTAGATAAAACAAATTAAATTTCAGGGGATGGGCGACTTGGTATCTAATCAGCCATTAGACAAGGATAAAAGCGAGGCGGACAAAACAGAAATCGATGCCGTCAGACACGCTCATTTAAAAACAGATCTAGGGCGCATAGCTAAAGCTATGTACACCCAAAACCTTACTTTGGGTGAAAAAGTACGCACCTTATCCATACTTCGTTCTATAGATGCACTGATACTCCAATCAAATCGCGACTTAAATCAACTTAGCGCTGATATATCTAAAACAATTGTCGAATCTTCGCAATTCTCGCTAGTTGGAGTACTATCACTAAATTATTTTAGTGATCAGTATCTAAATTATCAGGGATGGGCTTTGAATCCAATTATGGCCTCAAAAATACTTCGTAGTGGTATTTTACCGCTATTACTCGGCTTAAAACTACCGCTTGAAAGCAAGTGGTTGAGCAGTAAAAGCAACCATTTAATCATTGATTTTGAACACCCTGAAGCTATTTTGAAAATTGAAAAACCAGACAATGATTTATCTAGAATATTTGATATTTTACATACGGTATTTGGTTTGAGATCGCTATATTTAACGAAATTAAAAGCTCGTGGTAGATTAACTGGTTTAATGGTGGTTGGCATAGAAGACTCGGTGCCTCATTTAGATGACATTGAACTCATAATGCGGCTAAGTGAGCCAACTGGGATTGCCTTATATAACCGATTGCTTTTTGAGGAGAACCAAACAGTACTGCGGCAGTTGCAACAGACAAACGATAAATTAAAAGAAATTGACGAAGCAAAAGACGAATTTATAAGTATGGCTAGCCATCAACTTCGTACACCGCTGACCAGTATGAAAGGTTATGTCAGCATGGTATTAGACGGTGATACTGGTCCTATAACAGAATCACAAAGGAGCATGTTACAACAAGCATTCAATAGTTCACAAAGGATGGTTTATTTAATTGCAGATTTGTTAAATGTCTCGCGCCTGCGTACTGGTAAATTTATTATTTCTAATAAGGTTACCGATTTGCCTAGTGTTATCGAAAGTGAGCTAAGCCAATTACGAGAAACCGCTCAAAGTCGCGGCATCAAATTCTTCTTCAACAAGCCTCAAAATTTCCCCAGAGTAATGCTAGATGAAACTAAAATCAGGCAAGTGGTTATGAACTTTTTAGATAATGCACTTTACTATACACCTCATGGCGGCAGAGTTACTGTAGAGTTATTAGCTAATAGCACTGTAATCGAATATTTAGTTACCGACACTGGTCTGGGAGTGCCGAAAAGTGAACAACATAATTTATTTACTAAATTTTATCGGGCTCAAAATGCTCGCAAGATGCGTCCAGATGGCACTGGTCTAGGTTTATATATGGCTCGTAAGGTTATAGTAGCCCAAGGCGGTACAATTATCTTCCATAGTAACGAGGGCGAGGGTAGTACTTTTGGATTTAAATTTCCTCGTATCAAAATTGAGCTAAAACCACCTCAGCAAATGTAATTAGTTATATTCATAAGTTGCACTATAGGCTTGACTCGCGAGTATACAAAATGGCTCAAAGAACGATTGACACTGGTTTATATTTGTTTAGGCGGTTAACAAAAGTGAAGAATAATAATTGCTATAAAAACATTATTGTCTCAAGTGTCTAATAAAATCGAAGTAAAACGATATCTCAACAGATAAAGGATGATATTTAAGTATATTATTACCTGGCAAATTTGGAGCAACAAACCTATAGGTGAACTTGCTCCATTTAATATTAGTCGGTTATAAAGTATTTAACGCTGTTCTGTAAATAATAATTATTAAAGTCTAATCTGTT
>CAZIHK010000020.1:0-7507 GCA_964539035.1 uncultured Candidatus Saccharibacteria bacterium
GGGGGGGGGTGGGTGGGGGGGGGGGGGGGGAGAGGGGTGGAGGGGGCAGGTAACAGAGATTAGTTTGCGCCTTTGAAGAGGAGAATCCCCTTGCGAGGCCCTGGAACAGCACCTGCAACACCAATAATCTGATTATCATTATCTATTAAGGCGACTTTTAGGTTACGAACAGTGACTTGTTCGTTACCCATCTGGCCAGCCATACGCTTACCCTTAAATATCTTTTGAGGGTACATCGAACCAATCGAACCTGGCCTGCGGTAGCTTTGGCCACCGTGAGTTTTACGACCTCTATGAAAGTTATGCCTTTTAATCGTTCCGGCAAATCCCTTGCCCTTAGATGTACCAGTAACGTGCACAATATCACCTACCGTAAAAGTATCTGCGGGAAGTTGCACCCCTACTTTAATAGACTCTTCTATTAGGTCTGTTCTGAATTCACGGACTATTTTTGGCAGCACATTAGCTGCTTTGAAGTGACCTACTTGTGCTTTATTTGTTTTTTTTGCTGTCTCGAAACCAACCTGGATAGCTGTATAGCCATCAGTTTCGTCGGTCTTTACCTGCGTAATAACGCAGGGACTAGCGGAAAGCAGAGTAACAGGAGTAAGTTGCCCGTCATCAGTGATAATGCTGGCCATACCTATCTTCCTTGTGATAAGAGCTTTCATAGTTCTCCTAATCTTTAACGTCCCTTATACTTAGGGGCTGGTTAAAGCCCTTGCGTGAGCATAAAAATGCTTGGTGGCACGGCAGTTTCTCTGTTATTTTAGAGACTTTCCGACTCACCAAGGAACAATTTTTTATATACCGCGTAAGTTTAGCAAATTAACCCCTTATAAGTCAAGGGCAATTTATCTTATATATCTTATATAGTTGATTAAACAAGGTCTGTTATTTAGTCAATAATCATTGCAAAGCCTATTGGTTCAATAAAGCTCAACCCTGTTGGATTTATTAGTACAAGTTATTCAATTATTTTATATACACTAAAGTGCTCATGTATAGAAAGCGCTATGCTGTATACTAATCCCATAGGTATTGGTATACCACCTCCTATTTGTATTCAGAAACAAACCAATTCAAATAGTAATATTAGCTTTAGTACATAAACACAATCTTATTCCAATTATATAACTCTATATTTATTTGGATTAGACATTAAAACTTATGCGTATATGCAGCTTTAGGTAATCTTCGATTTATGCTACTAAACGACCCCTGATAGATAATTCTTCAAATTCTAAACTTTCGAGATTAATCACGCCTCTAGTAGCAGTATGACCCATACATGCGTAAGCCTCAGCTATACTTAAATCAGCTATTATAGTTTCTTTTGGCTCAAGACCATCATTGAACAGCATGTAGTCATTAGAATAATGCCCAGTTTCTTGACCAATTAAGTTTCTATTACTCATTGTTTACTCCTTGTTTATTTAAGCAAACTAAAATAATCACTAGCAATTGTAATTCCATTCTTTTATATGTCTTTTAGCCCCCTAAAGCTTTTGGCTTTTCCTATATAGTTTTATTTTACGCTCTACTTAAAATTTTCAATAATCTATATATCTAATTTATGCGCTGTATAGGCCTATCAAAGTTGTTGAATCAATAACATGTCCATCCATCGCAACCCTTAGCTCACTATTGCTTGCTTCATTTGATAGCGACAGCTCTTTATCTAATGCAAATAGTTCAAAAATGTATCTGTGAGTACCACTTGGTGGAGCTGGTCCGTACCATTTGTTATTGCCAAAATCATTAACACCAACAATTGCTTTTTTGGGTTTAAATTTTTCTTCTATTTCTGCACAGGATGGCTCAATATTCCACACAATCCAATGAGTATAATCGCCTATCGGTGCATCCGGATCATGGACTATTATAACTAGGCTATTAGTACCCTCAGGTGTGTCAATAATATTTAGTGTTGGATTAACATTTGCAAGTCTATGACTATATTTATTTGGAATGCGTTGACCATCTTTAAATGCACTACTAAATAGTTTTATCATAAAGTAAATTGTACTCTAGCCCACAGTTAATAGTTATTAATTTAGTTAAAGCTGTTCACATTCTGAGGCAAGATGATCAAGTATATTACCTTGTATGTGGCCATTATCTCTAATTTGTAGCATATCATCTATATCAAATAGATTGTTGTCCAATGACTCTTCTGCTTCATCTGCAAGCACTTGTGCTAGCTCTTTGGCGTGGGTAGGTACAAATCCACCATCATTTTCGTAACGTAGCAAATCATCAGGCAACTTTATGAGTTGCATGGCTTTAATAGTACGAACTGATTGCCTAAACTGTTCATCTGATAATAGGTGCTCTTCATCCGACTGAGAGCTCCGTTTAATACTTTCATTAGCGTCTTTAATACATCCGCTTACAAATCGTAAAAGCTCAGAAACATTGCTGTATTTTAAGTTATTTTCACAAAAACCTTTTTCCATATAAGATTACTATACAATAATATGGACACAATGTTAGCTCTATACTTCAAATTTTTCTATGTGGTCATTGAGGTTTTGCAAAAATTCTTTAGCCTGAGCCCTTGTGAGCGCAACCCTAGATATAACATTTTGCTGATTGGAGCCAAACATATTCTGAGCAAAACTTAAAGTGACAGTATGTTCATTTGAGCCTATTAAATATCCATCAACTTGGTAAACCGGTGTTTTGTTAGGGTCTATACTAAAATTTACTGGTTGCTGTTTATCATTTTCGTTCATAAATACCTACCTGTTTATTATTAAATTATAGCAGAACGTTTTATAAGTATTTTTTTATACAACCAATATATTTTCAAGTTAAAGCTAATGAAATGCTGCTATTTTAGGTCCCAGTAACTAAACACTTAGTGACTCCAAATACATCACATCATTTCAATATCTCAAAATTAATTTCTCTATTGCTAGCTACGCAGATTTGCCGAATTTAAATCATAAATATAATCACAAATCTACAAGTTATTAGTTCCTATTTCTTTTGCTTATAATTCTTATTGATATTGATACTATAATTATTGCCCCAACGACAATAAAGCTAGCAAGGATACTTAACCATTTATCGTAAAAATACGGTTTAGCAAAGAGCTGTAGCTTATAGGCATGGTCAAAGTGCTCCTTATTAAATGAATTGGCTGTATTTGGTATCTCAATATTATTAATTGTTAGTTTATTGTTTGCACTCACATCTAGATAAGAAACGGAGTTAAGACTAGACATCTTACCGCCGATTGCTCCCGTAAAGACTTGTCTGACGGAGTCCGTTTCATAATCACCATAGATGTGATCATGCCCGGCGAATATTGCACTTACATTGTATTGGTTTGAAATATCTATGAGCTGCTGGCTATCACTTTCCTTAAATACATTTTGCCTCATCTGTGGATGTTCATATTCTTTATCATCAAATTGTTTGTTGCTAGCATCTAGCGCTGGCATGTGAGTAATGACAAATTTATATTTTGCATTTGACTTCCTTAAGCCGTCCACCAACCAGTCAAATTGTGCTTGTTTTATCAATCCACTTTGAGTGTCCAAAAACATAAACAATGAGTTCTTATAGTTAAAACTTGTCTGGGAGGGGCCAAAATATGACCTATAGAATTTTTCGCCGTTTAGCCAATCTTCGTGGTTACCTATGTTCGTATACACCGGTATGGGGCTAGATTCTGTCAAGCCGGCAATAACTATGAACTCTGCTTTATTACCATAATCGACTATATCACCGTTAAATATTATAAAATCATAGTTTTTTAACATCATATTTGTAATTTCTTTATAGCCAACCTCATACCCAGAATGAAAATCTGAAATTACTGTGAATTTTAAATCATCATTATTAACCTTTGGTTCAACGTACAAATCGTTTTCTCCTTTTATCAGATTAGCATCAAAATATATACCTTTGCTACTGTTTATGAAATCGTAAGATTGAAGCTGGCTAATAGAAGGTATTTTCGAATCTTTTATTTTCTCGTCAAACACAATATTATCTTTGTGCAATTTGTAACTTACATCATTACCAGAAATATTAATTGATGGGTTACTAGTGCTGTTTATTATATTAAATCTAGCCTTATGATTCTTGTAGACGTTAATATCTGCAAACATTTGTGGCGCGGTTTGCTTTATTGATATCGTTTTAGGTAGTTCATTTTTTGAAGTTTCAATACGATATAAAAAACCTCCACTAACTCTTACATCAAATTCACTATCTTTAAAATATGTGTTGCCGTTTTGGTTTGGTGTGTTTACTACACCAAACCAATCTTCGAGTGGCAATAACCAAACAATAAATATTAAAACAATTGCTAGCAGAATATACTTGCGTTTATTTAGTATATTAATGAGTTTTTTAAGCATCTATATAGTTATTGTAATATGAAAAAGCTGTTTAGATAGAATATTATTGTTTTTTTAATAATAAACCCACCTATTTATACGGGTGGGTTTATTGTTACTAATTAACTTGTACTTACATTTTAATTTCGGCATCACAACCTGCTGGCAGTGATAGATTCATTAAGCTATCTATAGTTTTAGGTGTCGGGTCGGTGATGTCAATTAAGCGTTTATGTACACGCATTTCGAATTGTTCTCGACCCTTTTTATAAACATGTGGGCTCTTTACTACTGTATAAACAGTTTTGCGTGTAGGCAGAGGGATAGGCCCAGCAATGTTAGCTCCAGTCCTGAGTGCAGTATCCACGATCTGTTTAGTTGATTGATCTATAACCTTATGATCATAAGCTTTCAAACGGATACGAATACGTTGCTTTTGAGCTGGTTGGTTTGTGATTTGTGATGTCTTGGAAGGTGCGTCTGCCATAATGATGCTTCTTACTTAAATTCTTATTTAGCTATCTTAGTTACTACGCCTGCGCCAACGGTTCGGCCACCCTCGCGAATTGCAAAACGAGTACCTTGTTCCATAGCGATAGGTGCAAGCAATTTTACTTTAAAGGTAATCGTATCGCCAGGCATAACCATTTCTTTATCGGCTGGTAATTCAACTTCACCTGTGACGTCAGTAGTTTGAAAGTAAAATTGAGGTTTGTAGCCTTTAAAGAATGGGGTGTGTCGCCCGCCCTCTTCTTTGGTAAGGATATAAACTTCGCCATCGAATTCGGTATGAGGTGTTATAGAACCTGGCTTACAGAGTACTTGACCACGCTCTATATCATCACGTTCGATACCGCGTAAAAGTACACCGACATTATCACCAGCTTGACCTTGGTCTAAGTTCTTTTTGAACATTTCTACGCCAGTGACTACGGTCTTTTTGGTAGGTCTAATACCGACGATTTCTACTTCTTCGTTAACTTTTACGATTCCTTGGTCTATACGTCCAGTAGCAACAGTGCCACGACCTTTGATACTAAATACATCTTCTATGGCCATCCTGAATGGCTTATCTAAATCACGTTTTGGCTCAGGAATATTATCGTCCATAGCCTTGATAAGCTCCATTATGGAGTCCTCATCTTCTTTGCTGCCCTCAAGAGCCTTGGTTGCGCTACCTTTAATTATTGGCGCATTTTCGTCAAAACCATATTTGCCCAAAAGCTCCCTGATGTCCATCTCAACCAGTTCAACAAGTTCCGGATCAGCTAAGTCCATTTTATTCAGATAAACAAGTACATAAGGTACGTTTACTTGCGTTGCTAGCAAAACGTGCTCGCGTGTCTGTGGCATAGGGCCATCAGCGGCTGATACTACCAATATAGCTCCATCGATTTGGGCGGCACCAGTAATCATGTTCTTGACATAGTCGGCATGGCCTGGCATATCAACATGAGCATAGTGGCGCTTTTCGCTTTCGTACTCTTGGTGGGATGTTGCAATAGTAATGCCGCGGGCCTTTTCTTCTGGGGCATTGTCGATTTGGTCGAATGCGACTGGTTTATTAATTGAACTCGGTAACCTTTTAGAAAGTACTAATGTAATAGCCGAGGTTAATGTTGTTTTGCCGTGGTCAACGTGACCCATAGTACCAACGTTAACGTGAGGCTTGTCTCGATTATATGTTTCTGCCATTTGTTCTCCTTATATTGCTAATGTTAAAGACGCGGGTATAAAACACCTCACGTGCATACTAGGAAATTGTATCTAATTTTATACCTGTTTGTAAAGAGATAATGCCAAAAATCTTATAGTTACTTTGCATTTTTAGCAATTATAGCTTCAGCTGCATGGTTCGGGACATCGGCATAGTGGTCAAGTTCCATGCTTGAGCTGGCACGACCTTTGGTATTAGATCTTAAATTGGTTGTATAACCGAACATCTCACCAAGTGGTACGTAAGCAGTTATCTCTTTTACAGCACCAGATAAATCTTCCATACTTTCGATACGACCACGTTTGCTATTTAAATCACCAATTACATCACCCATATATTCTTCGGGGGTTACTACTACTAGTTTCATGATAGGTTCCAGCAAAACTGGGCTAGCCTTTTTAACACCTTCTTGCAAAGCCATACTCCCAGCAATTTTAAAGGCCATTTCACTACTGTCAACATCGTGGTACGAACCAAAATAAAGTTCTACTCTTAAATCAACTACTGGATAACCCGCTAAGACACCATTTGCCATTGCTTCTTCTACGCCATTTTTAACCGCTGAGATATATTCATTAGGTATAACCCCGCCCTTAATGGCATTAATGAATTCGAAACCTTTGCCAGCTTCGTTTTGGAATAGCCTAAGCCATACATCTCCGTACTGGCCACGACCACCACTTTGGCGAACAAATTTACCCTGTACTTCAACTCCATCTTTACGGATAGTCTCTCGATAAGCAACTTGCGGAGCACCAACGTTAGCTTCTACGTTAAATTCTCGCTTCATGCGATCCACAATAATTTCAAGATGCAGTTCGCCCATTCCACTGATTATTGTCTGACCAGTTTCATGATCTACTTTTATCCTAAAAGTTGGGTCTTCTTCTGCTAGACGTTGCAATGCTAGGCTCATCTTTTCTTGGTCAGCTTTAGTAGCTGGTTCAATAGCAATGCTTACTGGAGGTTCTGGAAAGGTTATGCTTTCAAGTACTATCGGATGAGTAGGATCACAAAGTGTGTTGCCAGTTGTAGTACCTTTTAAACCAACAATTGCCGCTATATCACCTGCACCAACTTCTGTTACATCTTCTCTTTTATCAGCTTGCATGCGTACGATTCTACCAACTCGTTCTTTTTCGCCAGTTGAACTATTTAAAATATAAGAGCCCGCCAGAACCTTACCTGAATAAACTCTAAAGTAAGCTAGCTTGCCAACAAATTGGTCTGTAGCAATTTTAAATGCAAGTGCTGCAAATGGTTCAGATTCGGAGTTTTTACGCTCAACTTCGTCACCGGTTTTTGGATGTGTACCCCAAGCACTTTCTCTATCAAGAGGGCTAGGTAGCAAATCAACCACCATATCTAATATTTTTTCAACAATAACTCCACGGCCATCACCACCCGTGACAGCAAAAAACTTGCCACTTAATAC
>CAZIHK010000021.1:0-3049 GCA_964539035.1 uncultured Candidatus Saccharibacteria bacterium
GATTATATGAATTAATAACCAATTAAAGTTATTTTCAAACTAACGGAGTGTTACTAAACAACAATGAGTTTAATATGTACGGCTTTGATCACCTCTTATTTCAGTCATTGTAGTTCAATTTACCACACGCCAAGAGTCATCGATTTAAGAGGGCTTGGATAATACCATAAATAATGACCTGCTAGATGTTACTCCCAAAACATTACGATTGCGTAAAAGCAAACTGTACTCCAATAAGCGAAATCTTCAAAAAATCAGCAAAAATACATTCAATAAAACCCATTGCTTACTGTAACTATTATACCGTTAATGAGTTAAATATTAGAACTAATTCGATACTATAATAATAAAAGTTGACTAATTAATCTTACTTGTGTTATTATTGTTATGAGGTAAAAAATGGTAGCAGCAGAATACTCACCCCCAAGTAGCCCATGCACAGAGGGCGTAAGTGACAGCCCCGGATTTACAGAATTTGACCAAAACATCACGGCCAGCGAACAGCTGGTCGTTTTTAATAACGATGCAATTTACAAACCCGAAATTCAAACTGTTTATGCTCACGAAGAATTAGAAAAAGATATAAATTTGAGCTTTCATAACATTGGCCACGCCGCCATAGAAGCTGTAAACTTTAATGCATCTGGGAATGGTGAAATATCATTAATAGATTCAGAAGAAGGGCAAAATACTTTAACAGACATCGAGACGACAAATGAAGGTTCAGGTGTTGAAAACACAGATATTTTAGGAGATGATGAATCTCAAGAACGTACACAAAATCGTATTAATAAATTAGCAAAAAACATAGTTAAAATGGTCATTACAGAAGAACTAGATACAAGCGAAATCAGCAAAATTGAACTTGTCAAACTCACGGATGAAATTACCGAAATTAACGAAGAGTTAGAGGCTGAACCACCAGAAGAATGTCAAGAAATTCAAGCGTTAGAAATGGATGAAAATAAGATTGAAAAGTATATAGAAGAATTAAGAAATGAGATAAAACAGAAGATAGCTAGTATCTTAAACAGTATTTTTGACGCCGAAAATAACGAGGAACTTAATGGGGCTGAAATTGCCGACAAATTGGAGCCACAAGCTAAAGGTGACATAGCAAAACAGATTATTGACAAGCTAAAAATTTACGACAAAATACACAAAAATGATATTGGTATAATAACGTCAGAAATTGCCAACAGTGTGCAACTTAGCAGATAAGCAACTGTAAACTGTATAGTCAAAAAATGAGGCTGGCCTTAAAGTAGTAACCCACCTCACTATATGACTTGCTGCATATTGACTGGGGATGAGTGACGTATTTAGCAACTTTAGGCACAAATTAGATATCCACTCTTAAGCAACCCTTGAATATCTATGGTATTTAATTGTGAATAAAAGTATTTGGTGAATAGGTATTCCTGTAATTACCAGAAGCGATATAAAAGAGTGGATTCTGATCTGAATGAGTTTTAAATGTGTTATTAATCATTGTGGTATTAAGCGTGTCTACGAACTGGTAAAAGTATACCGCTCCATCAGTTCGATAATCTTCAATGTAATTTCCTGTCACTGTAGCATCAAATGCATCCCAAAAGTCTAGAATATTACCCCCACTATTCACAGCTATTGTATTATCCGTAAAAACCATCCCTCCACCCTTAAAAGTAAACATATCACTGTTAGAGCTTGGTATACCATTATCATAATCTAATCTAAACGTATTGTTACGAATAACAGCATTGTGGACTTTCCCACTCATTTCACCATTTCCAAAAGCAATTGTCTGTTCGTGTCCTCGATAAAAAGTATTTTTTTCAATTAAGACATTTTTTGGACACTCAAGCATCAATGTATACCCCCAAACACCACCATCCCAACCACCCCCCATGAACAGATTGCCAGTCATTGTAATTGGACCCGCAGCCCTCTCTGTTGTGCCGTATAAATAGCCATCACTAAAATCAACCCCAAAAATATCAGCTGCTTCAAAAATATTATCAACTAAAGTTATGTTGCTATAACCATGAAGTAAGGTATTGCCGTCTCCGGGTGTAGTGGCTTCTAGTGCAGCTGCAGGACTACCAATATTTCGGGGTATATCAGTTCGACTATTTGATACCCCAATGTGACAATTTTTAAATAATATATTATCTATATGAGCACCGTTAATACCTGGTCCCTCAGTAATACTAATGTTATTCCATGGTAGCAAGTTTTCAGAAGTGGCTGGATAAGTTGGCTGTGTCCCCATATTTCTCTCAATTTCACTATCAATAAAACTTATGTGACTTGCGCTATTTTGTCCTAGACCAATCATTATGACTGGAGCATTTACACTAAGACGATCTCCTCCACCTCCACGAAAATGACAATTAGTAAACATGGTATTAGTGGCTCCATTTCTGTTACTAGTAGAAAAGCCGCTGTCACCAAATTTTAAATTACTAAATTCTTGATTGCTACCAAAAATAGTATTTCCTTTTAACCAAGATTGACTCATATTAACACCTGTAATTTTTACTCCGTCTGGAACAATAAGATTGCTTATCCTATAGGTCCCTGCCGGTACCCAAGCTATCTTGCCTTGAGTTACAGCTGTATTGAAGGCCACTTTCAGGTTGGCAGTATCATCAGTTACTCCATCTCCCTTAGCACCATAGTCTTTAACATTAATTGAGTTAGCTGGTTGGCCAGTCGGTGTTGGCGTAGCAGTTTGTCCCCATTGACTAGCTAGAGTAGATAAGTCAAAAATGTTGACTACACCGTCACTATTAGCATCTCCCATAGCCTTAGTAGCGTTAGACTCACCCCAATTGGAAGCTAGTATTGACAAGTCAAATATATTAACAGTGTTATCTGAGTTAAAGTCAGCAGACAGAGTGGATGCGGCTTTGGAAGAAAAGAACAAGCAAGTACCTACTGAGGCAAAGATTATGATTAGAGCGATTAGTAGGAAGTGTTTACTGTTTATCTTAAAAGGTAGTTTTGCCATAGTACATTTAGATTGGCGCTAGTTATCAAACTAATGATAACAAAAACAGAGGTT
>CAZIHK010000022.1:0-4059 GCA_964539035.1 uncultured Candidatus Saccharibacteria bacterium
TTTGAAATGCTAGTACTTATAATTGGTCTATCATAAATAAGACAATGTTAGGTAAGTTTTTGCTGGACAAAGAAAGTTTATTAGACGAATGTACCACTGTACTACACCAGAAAAGCTTCCCAATTATGTTAGAGAATGCTGCTTCAGATTTTCCACGCAAGAGTTGTTTCAATTACCAAAGTTAAATTTCAATAAGAAGTAATTCTTGTACCAAAATTTACACTATTTAAGAGATAGATGTCACAACTTAAGCAAAATATATAAGATTTAGCTGTAAAATAATATCTAGTAGATTGAGTTTGGGGTTGTGATGTTACCAGTACCTAATACAAGAATGGTACCTGGATAGTCAACACTGATGTTTTTCCAACCTCTCACGATGTTGCCGGTGATAATATTGTTGTTGCCGGTGACATTGATAGCGGGGCGCCATTCATTCTCTCCGGACGGAGAGGTGATTACATTTCCTGTGATGTGATTGTTGCGGGAAGCACCGTCGCCACCTGCGTAAATGGCCTCCCCACTTCGTGAGTACAGTGGCACATCGGCCTGTCCGGCGGTGTTGTCGAACTTGTTGTTAATAATGGTCATGTCGTGACCCGCGCCTTGCACGGTGATGTTGCACCAAGCGCTTCTCATAAATGTGCAGTTCGAGACGGTGATGTTGTTACCGTTGGGACCAGCCTCGATTGTCACGTCGCCAGGGTCGTGCGCATACGGTCCTACCCCGCTGGCGGCAAAGGTGCAGTGGTCGACGGTGGAGTTGTTCTCCCCCCACTGTGCGTAATCAATATGTGCTGCGGTGCTTGTGTCGAAGGTGCAGTAGGAGAAGTTGTTGCCACTATAGGAGCCTTCACTCGCCCAGAGTTCGATGCTGAAGTAACCGGAGTGCTCGAAGTGACAGCGATTGAAAGAAAGATTGGAAGTGCCAAAGGCGGCGATATTATTCCACTTAGCGACGTGCGTGGAATCATCCTGCGGGGTGCCATCAAAGATGCAGTCGTTGAAAGTGTTGTTGCTGCCGAAGATCGTCAAGACCGCACCGTCGCACCACGGCCACGTAACCTCGAAGTTGTTGGACGGCCCGCCGGGCGCGTGGCCACCACCGCTGGTACGCACGGAGTCGAAAATGCACCCGCTGCCGGCGATGTAGGTGGCTCCTTCCGCGATGCCAAGGCGGATATTTCTGAACTCGCAGTTGGATTTGATGTTTAGCTTGCCAAGGATGTGGGTGGCGTTGATGCCCGCGCCAGTTATCTTCGTGCCCACCGGAATGGCAAGGCGGTTGGGCGATGCTGAGTCACCCGAGTCGAGAGCTCCTGTAGGTAGAATATTGTAGGTGCCCGCCGGGAAGTAGACGGTACCGTTACCCTTGTTGGCCGCTTCAATAGCACGATAGACGGCCAATGAATCATCCGTTTTACCATCAGCGTGAGCTCCATAATCCATAACATTGTAGGTATTTGTAACAATTGTAGTTGGTATTGGCGTGGGTGTGATACTAGGTGTTATGGTTTGTCCCCACTCATTGGCTAAAACAGATAGGTCATAGATATTAACAGTACTATCGTTGTTAGCATCACCCGTTGTGTGAGTAGTACTTGTTTTACCCCAATTTGTAGATAAGATAGATAAATCTATGACATTTACTACACTATCACCATTAAAATCAGCATTAAGTGTAGTAGCAGCTTGGCTTGTGAGTATTAGGTAGGTACCTACAGAAGCAAATAATATTACAGCCAATGTTAACGTAAATAATAGATTGGATTTACCGAACATTTTGTTTAATTTGCTATTTAGTCTGTTGGACATTTTAGAGATATTTTAGTTAGGCTTATTAAGGAATTAATTTTATACAAGATCAAACTATTCCAACTACAGTATAAGCCCTCGTTTGTTAAAGCATCAAGCAATGGAGACTTTTTGATAGGTGAAAGCTTTTAATAGTTATACTCAAAAATGGAGTAGATAACTCTGGATAAATGGGGATTATGGTTGGTACAACGTTCTATACGAAGTCAGAACTTTGCTTGTTAGCTATTATACAGTTCAATCACATCTGTTAAAACAAGGTATTTTAATAGGGTACACTACCCCAATGTATTTTGTTTTTTGATGTAACTTGGGACACCCACCCTCTGAATATATATATTTGAATTACTATTACACTTATGTGTACTATTGAATGTGTGATTATTTTCGATAAATCTTATCTTGGGCTAGTAGACGTATTTTGTATATATAGTAAGATTGCAATTACTCAGTGCAAACAAACGGTCATTTTTTAACTGGCCAAATAATATTAGTGTTGCCTGATCCATAGACAGAACTAGAAGCGCCACTAATACCTGTGACGGTCGAAGAACCAAAGTCGAGACCGTCACAGTTATTGATATAGGCCCAAACTCCAGAGTAGCTATTAGGGTCATTGATAATTGTATCTGAGAATCTAGCACCACCGCGCACATTGATTATGCCAAAAACTTGGTTATTAGGCGTAACACCAGCGGGGACATGCTTGGCATCATATACATTTCCCGAAGCGACCATATTTAGTGGATTATTGTCACGGCCAGAAATATTGACAATGCTGTCTCGTCCGGCGCCAAAGTAATTGTTAGTCCACGTCATATTGTGAACCCCGTTGTTTTCTATCACACTTCCATACTGATAACTATTGCCAACTCCAGCACCATCTACATAATTACCAGAAACAGTATTGTATCCAGCACGATTAATGTTATCTGAATAGTTGTCGTCGTAGCTTATAGCCTCCCCGGCACTCGCTTCAAAGGTGCTATTTGTGATATCAACATATTGGTAGCTCTTACCCCCCGTACCACCTTCGCTTGGGTTGGCCCTACCAATAACCTCAATGCCCATACGTGGCTGATATTTGATAGTACATTGGTCAAAAGATATGTTGTGTATATATCTACCGGTATCATAGACTTTTACGCCATTACCAACTCCGTCAGTATTTGTACCAATAATGCACTTACTAAACGAAATATTGTAGGAGCTTCCCTCAATCAGGATTAATCCATCTGCATCAGCGTAACCGTTGCCTCTACCCTCAAAATCAATATTTTCAAATACAATGTCATGGACACTATTCAAATATGTGCCACCCTCGAATACCATTTTAATATTATTAAAAGCTAAATTAGAGCCAAAGACAAAATTACCCTTTAACACCGCCCCTACCATACTCTGTCCTTGTATCGTTATACCATCTGGTATTGTTAAGCTATTAAAAATAAAGGATCCATTAGGTATCCAGATAGATTTGGATTGACTCTTGGTAGCGGTAAGAGCAGCTGTTAGTTTGGTTGTATTACTAGCCATTACAGTAGAGTCAGCATTGGGATTATCTACAACACCGTAGTCTTTAATATTGATGGAGTTAGCTGGTTGGCCAGTAGGTGTGGGAGTTATGCTAGGTGTTATCACCTGTCCCCATTCACTAGCGACTATAGATAAGTCATAGACATTAACGGTAGAGTCAGCGTTGGCATCACCTTGGGCGTGGGTAGCACTAGTCTTGCCCCAATTGGTAGCTAGTATAGATAAGTCATAGATATTAACGGTAGAGTCGCTATTGAAGTCAGCATTAAGAATGGTAGCTGCACTACTGGATAGTATTAGGTAGGTACCAATGGAGGCAAAAACTAATATGAACACTATAGTCATTAACTTAGTATTACGGTTCTTCCAGATAGAAGATAAAGCTTTTTTGATGGTCTTTTTCTTTTGTTTTTCAAGCATTTTATTGGCCTTTTTACTATATAAGCTCTGGTGATAAGGTCTGGATTGGGAGCTACCTAGTTGGTAGATACTACCGAATTGATTAGTCCTTCGATAATCATCATAAATATATTATAGCTCGTCTATGGTCTTTAACAATTTAGAATGAATACTAATGTATTAAACCATCCCAACGAAAAGGATTTACAGTTGTTGAGTGGAGCGGAATTAGGATTAAATTTTCAAACCATCTCAATATTATATTTATTAATAACTACGTAAACAGAGTTAAAAGTGCTTATGGTGCAG
>CAZIHK010000023.1:0-3136 GCA_964539035.1 uncultured Candidatus Saccharibacteria bacterium
GGAACTTAGCCTTGTTAGTTGCTTATGCTAGACTTTAATTGATGCAACAAGACGCTGTTTTAGTAGCTGTAATTTGCACTTTCATCTTAAGTGCAGCTCTGTTATTTTTAATGTTTATATTTAAATTTGAAAAGACGCTACGAAGGATTATTTGTGCTGTGTCTTTGCTATGCAACGCTTTTGCCATGGGCGCACTAGCGGTTGGTTATACTAATTTGTTAGCTATACTTTTTTTGTTTATTTCTATATACCAGATTATAAATATTTTAAGAATTGTCCAAAGCCGTATGAATGAGGAATATTTGTTTAGATCGACAAAAAGGACATTTTACTATCTGTTTATATCGCAGTTGCTAATACTTGGCATTTTTGGCAGTAAGCATTTTTTCAATTGGCAGATTAAAAATGATTTGCTTCTACAAGGCTTGGTTGGTGTCACGCTGCTTGTTAGCATCATACTCGCTGTTACTACGCTGCTAAACATATTTTTATCTAAGACAAAACCTACGGGACTACTTGCCGACAGCAAGTTACCAACGCTTACCCTAGCTATACCTGCCCGCAACGAAAATGAAATGCTAACTGATTGTTTAGAGGCGGCTACTGGCTGTACTTACCCAAAACTTGAAATACTTGTATTGGATGACTGTTCACAAGACAAAACTGCTCAAATCATAAAAAGTTATGCTCAAAAGGGTGTTAGGTTTGTGCAGGCCGGCATAGAAGATGATAGCTGGTTATCAAAGAATCAAGCATACCAAGTGCTGTTAGACCAATCGGCCGGCGATTTAATTATGTTTATGGGTGTGGATGTCGATTTAAGCCCTGATAGCCTTACTAGGATCGTAGAAGTATTCTTAGCTGATGGAGTAAATATGATGTCTGTTATGCCAAAACGTGTAAAAAGTGGTCTAATAGCTGCCTTTATACAGCCAATGCGTTATTGGTGGGAGTTATCAATACCTAGGTGGTTTTTAAAAAGGCCTCCAGTACTAAGCACTTGTTGGCTGATGGATAAACAGGTATTAGTTAAAATGGGTGGCTTTAAATCAGTTAAAAGAGCAATAATCCCAGAAGAGCATTTGGCGTGGCAGCAATCTAAACTCGGAATGTATCGTTTTATACGTAATACAAAATATATAGATTTAACTACTCAGAAAGACTTTTTTAGCCAATGGTCTACAGCCTTGCGCACTAGGTATCCTCAGGTACATAGACGCCCCGAACTTGTAGTTTTGCGTAGTCTAATTATGACTGTATTTTTATTATTGCCTTTTGTGATTTGTGTCTTGCAAGTTACTACTTCCAAGTTAGATTTTTATGTGTTTATAATTTCGCTTGCCAGCGTAATTTTATTAGTGACTAGCAACGTTTTAATCAGCAGCGTTACAAATCCGATGTCTTCAATGTTGGCAGTCATTAATTTCCCGATAAATGTAGTGCTTGATTTAATTGCATTGCATATATCAATGATAAGATACGAATTCGGCGAAGTTATTTGGAAAGGTAGAAATGTCAGCGATGCTGCAATGCATGTGTACTATAAACTGCCAAAAATATAGGTTATTTAAGATTTGGCATAAAAATTATAAAATTCGAACCCTTATTTAGCTCGCTTTCTAGATCAATCTCGGCGTGAACTAAATTCGCTAACTTCATTGTTACATACAAGCCCAAACCAGTTCCGCTGCTCTGCCTAGTTCTAAAATCCTCACTCCTAAAAAATTTGTCGAACACCTTCTCTCTGTCTGCTTTGCTTATCCCAATGCCCGTGTCACTCACTTCGAATATAACGCCGCCCTCTTTAGCTTTAGCCGAAATTGTGACCTTACCCATTTCGGTATACTTTATTGCATTTGTGATGAAGTTCTGCAGGATTTCTTTTACGTATAACTTGCTAGATTGTAAAAGTTGAAGCTCTGGGTCGGTACTACTTAATAATTGCAAGCCCTTTTTCTTGGCATCAGGGCCATATATTTGCTCTAATTCTTTAACTAATTCGTAAGCGTTTATAGATTCGATTTCAACGTTTAATTTGCCTCTCTCTGCCCTAGAAAGTGTTGCCAAATCGTTTATCATGCCGCCTAAAAACACTATCTGGTCGTAAGCTGCCTGCATAGCTTGCTTAATAGAGTCTGGCAAGCTATTTTCTTTGTCTGCCAAAAACTGGACGTTGCTTATGTTACCTTCAGCAATAGCAATGGGCGTGCGAAGTTCGTGGCTGACAACAGATATAAACTCATCTCGTTCTTCTTCCAGGCTTTTTTCTCTGGTAATATCACGTAGTAAAATTACATAACCACGCTGGCCAGTTACCCCAAAACCTAAATGCACAGGAGCGATACTAAGGTACAGGTTTATTGATTCTCCGTTAGGATAAGTCAGTAGCAAATCACGGTTAGCAAGCTGGGTAGAGGCACTTTTAATTAGTTTTTCAGTATCAACTACTTGGTTATTGCGATCGATAAGTTTAATAAATGAGCTGATATTTCTATCTTTTAGCTCAATATTTATGTCTAGAATATTTAGAGCTGCACCGTTATAAATAGCAACCACAAGATTTTCGTCTGTAGCAATTACCCCGTCTGCCATGCTATTAACAAGCGACGTAAGGCGGCCATGTTCTAATTCTGCAATATGATCGGTTGGGGTTTTTGCTATAGTTTTGTTGCTTGTAGGGTTTAATTTTGCCATTATCGTTATTATACGAGATTATTACGGTCTTTAACTACTGAAAATTATAGATTGACTGCTGGATACTCTTAAGCTTTATGCGACGATTTTTGTAATCAGGCATAGTTTCTCCCATAGCAGCCCAAAAACTCTTTCCATGATGAAGATGATTGGTGTGTGTCAGCTCATGAATAATCACATAGTCTATAAGCTCCCATGGCATTAATAACAAGTAGATATTTAAAGTTATGCTTTTTTGACTATTACAACTGCCCCAACGGCTTTTCATACTTTTAAATTTTGAGTTTTTAAAAGTAAAACCATATTGGTTAGCAATCGATAATAATCGGGGTCCTAAAATATTTTTTGCTTCTGATTTTAAGGCTCTTTTAATTGTCACCTTGGCGCGCTCAATAACTTCGTCGCCATTAATATCCATATTTTTTGGTATATACAGCTTTAT
>CAZIHK010000024.1:0-3504 GCA_964539035.1 uncultured Candidatus Saccharibacteria bacterium
TGCCTGGGCCCTTTAAAACGACTAATGTCACCAATTTCTATCAATATGTCAGTTACTAGATTGTCAGCAATACCAGGAATGGATACCAACAGGTTCCTAATGTGACCAACGGTTCGTTTAGTTGCATAATCTCTAAAAACGCCTGAGGCCTGCTTAAGACGTAGCTGGCACTGGGCTAGTTCTCCATGCAAGTATAAAGATTCTGGGGCTAATACTGCCATACGTTGTTGCATGAGATTACACATTTGAGATATCTCTACGAGACTAATAGCAGTTCTAAGTATTGGCTTGGTAATTGTTAAGTCGTTCTTTGTTAGGAGATTACCTTCACCCTGCAAGGCAACCTTAGCTATCGCTTCGGCATCAGTTAAGTCGGTCTTCCGTTTCCGTACAGTGGTACGAATAAATCGTTTCACAACCAGTGGATTGAGTAATCTAAAGTTAATCCCGAGCTCTAGGCACGTAAGTGCTAACAGGCGATGGTAATCACCAGTAGCTTCAGAAGCTACTATCAGGTGTTTGTGTCTGTCCTTTAGATCTAATAGTGATGATTCAACAGTTAATTTTGTATTAGTTATTTGCCAATGTTCTTTAACAATCCCACTTTTATTTATTCTAGCTGCTACCATACTATCTTTGGCTACATCAAACCCGACTACTGTCATAGTAATCCTCCATTTATTTAGAATCTTATCTGTTAAAGAAAGAGAAGAAAAAGAAGAGAAAGACTGGAGATACAATTAACGTCTCTACTCTGCTGGCGTATAATAGGCTTGTTAGTTATTGATGCATCAAAAGCATAACCTACAATAGATTAACTAACCAACAGAGGAGACCAAATGCTTATGCAGTGGCATTATGGTAGTGTGAGCTACCAGCCAAAGCGTTATGAGTTGGATCTCCTCTTTTTAGTTTAGACCAAAGGGTCTGTGTGTAAGATACAAGCGTTATACAAAACAGAGGTGAATTGCCTCTTTTTTTGCTATAAAATATATATTGTATTCAATTAGTCTTAATAATGAACTAACGATAGACTTAAATATTCAATAAGAAAAGTACCTACCGTTTCTGTTAATATAATAATGTGGAAAATACAATGCAACATTTCTCTCAAAACTAACACAATACATCAAGATACACTCTAGCATCAACACCACAGTCTACTAGTTATTACGGTTTAGACATCACCACTAGTAATATTATTTTGTTAAGGCGATCAATTGCACGGTAATCCTCAATACATCATCGATTAAAGAATTACACCGTCACACCATAATAAATCGTTTAAACTTAATATAGATGCTTGGAAGCAAGAGGGGACTAAATAAATATGAAAAAAGATGAAGTTAGAATTAACTGGTTTGGAAGATGTTGTTTTTTGTTGGAGACTGGAGGTAAAAAAGTTTTATTTGATCCGTATGATACATATTGTAAAGTTGATATTGGAATAATTGAAGCCGATATACTACTTAGCAGTAGCAGCTGGCATGACCACGGGCATATAGGTGCCTCACCCAATGCATATATATGCAGTTACCCAGGTTTATATGACATTTCAGGAATAAAAATTGTCGGTATTGAGGCAAAAGAAGGAAGGGGAACACCAACCGTAATATTTAATCTAACATTTGGGCCTTTTTCAATCACAAATTTTGCGGATTTAGGTCAAGAGCAGGATTTTTCAGATAAAGAAAAAACAATTCTTGAAAGTACGAATATTGCTTTTATTAGACCGAATTTTCATTATGAACTTGCTCTTAAATATTGTCAGCCAAATATTATATTTCCAGAACACTATTTTCCAAGGTATTTTATTGAAAAACAAGTAGAAGAGAACGAAAAACAAAGTTTTTTGCAACCAAATAATTTAGTTGATGAAATGATGGGAATATCCGATTATCCTCTTAAAGAAGTAGCTGCATACAACTTTCTTATTAAGACCAAAGACTTAAGTTCAAGAAAATTAATCAGATTTTTAAAGGTAGATCCCCAGGTTAGATACCGTTGATTGTGCGATTACCCAAGTATTGGTGGCTTGTTGCATCTCAAGTGCGTCCAAGTCTTTTTGGGTGAAGTCAATAATTTGCCATGACCATACCTCTTCCCAAAGTCTTAGCATTGCTGAACTGATGGCTCCTATGACAAAAAGCGAGCTGAAGATAAACGCTACCGTGAAGCAACTATTGTAGTCGCCAGAAGACTGGTCACTAGAAATTATGCTGTTTGGAAACGTGGCACAGTTTACCGTCCAAATGTTGCTTGACACACTATTCTAGGTCTATTATTTGACTATGCACTCCAATCATACTAAATTTGAATATCATAAATTATCAATAACGGATGGAAATATTATAATTCGCCCATTTAGCTCAGAAGATGCAGCTGCCCACTTAGAAGGGGATGATGAGCAACAGAGTATATATCTGAATGGTGGTCATATTAGTACCGAAAAGTCAGTTAATGCTTGGATAGCAAAAAATGAAGAGTATTGGCGAAATGACGGACCAATATATAATTTTGCTATAGTGGATAATGATAGACAACCGATCGGTATGGTTGAAGCCAACACTGATAGTGATAAATTAGATGGTTTAGAAATAGGAGACGCCAATATTTCATACGCCCTTTACCCTAAAGCTAGAGGAAAAGGATATACGAGCAGAGCGATTAAGTTACTCGAACAATTTTTAATAGAACGAGGTCTTATAAGGTCTGTTATAAGAGTTAATCCCGATAACAAAGCGTCTCTAAAAGTGCCTGAACGACTGAACTATTATGATAATGGACAGATTATTACTAGGGATGGTGACAAGCTTCGGATATATATAAAAAATCTAGTTCATACTATAGAATAATTGAGAAGAAGTATTCTAACCTCGTTAATTATGCTGCACCATAGCCCTTACGCTTATATAGTCATAGCTCATCTTGACATCCGGACAGAAAAGGCTTACGTTTATCATTAGATAATGTAAAAATATACAAGGACAAAATTATGTTCAAAAAACTAAAGTACAATCAAATGGGCTTTATACATTTACAATTAATAATTGTTGTAGCCCTAGTTATTATTGGCATTGGTGCGGTAGGTAGCTATGTGGTATATAAGTCAAAAGCTTTATCTAACTCTACCCCCAAACTGGTTAAACTAGATCCCTCTACCGGCCCAATAGGTACTAAAGTAAAAATTTATGGTGACAGGTTATTTACTGGCTCTTATAAGATTAATATTAATTCAGTAATGGGAACAGTCGTGGCGACTTCAACTGATGGCGGCAAGTCTTTGTCGTTTACTTTCCCATCAACCTTATGCCCCGTAGGTATGAATTGCGCTCAAGTAGTGGCAAAACCTGGTGTATATAAAATATCTGTCACAAATAACCTAAATAGAATACCCGAAAATCCTGCTCCTAAACCATCAAATTCATTGGATTTCAAATTAGTAGAAAACCAGGTTCATTATTTTGAAATAGCTTTGAGAGGAATACCTGATAATAATTTTAT
>CAZIHK010000025.1:0-4215 GCA_964539035.1 uncultured Candidatus Saccharibacteria bacterium
TATCACTTATAATCAAAACTATTGTAATTTTTCACATACTATTTACTCTATAATACTTCAACAACAATCTTATGCTCAACTTCGTGTATTCAAAATTACTTATCTAATTAAAACTTTCACAACTTTTAATCCTTGGCTAAGGCTGATAAGCTTAACAAGGATAAGTTAAGATATACAAACACTATGCTCTGCCCAAAATGCAACAATCAAATGCACAAGTCCAGTATTGGCTTACTAGTCTGTTTGAAGTGTGGCTACAGCACCCAACCAGAAGAAGCTACCCAATATAACCCAGAGCTGCCACCAGAGCTACAAGGATCTACTAATGCCAGAGCCTATATGCCTGACCCTAACGCCAATTCTTACCCACCTACCACCCCTATGGCAACACCTGTCTATACCTACACCGCCCCCTTAGAGTCATATCTAGAAGCGGCTCCCACTCAAAGTGATATATCTCCCTCAGCCGCTGTCCTTAGTAAGCTAGCTAGTGTCTCACCCAAACAAAAGAAAATAGCCCTAGCGGCTTTAAGTCTTATATTCATAGTATTTCTACTGGGTGGTTTCTTTGGCTATAACGATTACCAGACAACCAAGACATTAAAACAAGGCATATCCCAAAACGACCAAGGTAAGTTCGATGAAGCCAAAGACACTTTAAATAAGGCCAAAAAAGGTATAGCCTATCCTGGCACCAAGAAGGCTGTCGATAAAGAGATAACCAACAACAAGAGATGGAAAGAATACTCGGTTTGGCAAACTCAAGCTGAAGACCTTATCAATGGCAAGCAGTTTGCTGCAGCGCTTGAGCTGCTCTACAAGATAAATAATGACTACCCCCTATACGGTGAAGTCCAAAGCTTGATAACTATAGCTGAAGCAGGGGGAGTGAAGCCGTCATATATTTCAAGTGTGGCAGTGGAAGGTACGCCTATTACACCTAGTTCTTCTGCTACGACTACAAGTGGTGGTAAAATCGTATCTTATACACCATGGCCTAGTAGCAATACGGGCGGTGGTACAACACCCATAACACCACTAAGGCCAGGAACACCGATAGTGCGACCTACACCAACGCCATATATACCTCCGATAGCACAACCTACACCAACACCTTATACACCTCCAATAATTGTTATACCGCCTCCAATTACACCTACACCTATACCGCAATATGTTTACAAAAATGATGGGACCACTGTAATTGGTCAATTTATTGGATACGAAGGCGGTAGCGCTTGTTACAACATCGTTTACAGTGTAGCTGGTATACGTAAAAATATGAGATTAGAAGACTGTTATATACCAGTAGTATCGGTGTATTTTACTACTACTAATTGTACTGGTACCAAGTACACCGTTGACTATGCACCTTTCCCCTATAACGTTGCTACTGCAGTATATTGGCAACACAACATATACGCACGAAGTAGCATAACTACTGGAGCTATGACTACAAGATCTTATATAGATTTTATTGATACTAGTATGTATTGTGTACAATCTGTTGATTCTGGTAATTGGAAGACTCTAACCGGGCCGTACTCTCCTTTATGCAATAAAGATGGCTCGGTTATCTCAGGTAATGTTATGGCACCATGCCAGATCAAGTAAATAGCCACGTCTTTGCGGCTGTGGTTACTCAATATCACCTAAATTCTAGAACTAGTGGCAAACAAAACATTTGTTAGTCCTATAAACCTATGTTGTGGATTTAATGTTAAGATATAGTGGTAAATTTTATACATAACATGCATGAAAGCTAGCTTAATTTGTGACAATATTAATTTCAACCCGAGGTTTGACCAAGCAATACGGTAAAAAAAGCTCACTATTTACAGCTTTAAATAATATTGATTTTTCTATTAACCAAGGAGAATCAGTCGCCATTATTGGTAAAAGTGGCTCTGGCAAAAGCACTTTGATGCACCTTTTGGCACTACTAGATACACCTACCAGTGGTAAAGTGTTGTTCGGCAATAAAGACACAAGCGAAATGAAGAGTAAACAACTAGATAAGTTGCGCAACAAAACGTTTGGTTTTGTGTTTCAACAGTTCTTTTTAAATAGTAATAATTCCGTACTAGAAAACGTGATATTGCCACTAAAAATATCCGGTTTGGGTAAAAAAACTCGTATCCAAAGAGGCCTTGAAGTATTAGAGGATGTGGAATTAGCAGATAAAGCCTACAGTAAAGCCAACGACTTAAGTGGAGGGCAAAAACAGCGTGTTGTAATTGCCCGTGCTCTTATTAATAAACCATCAATTATATTTGCCGACGAGCCAACTGGTAATCTCGATACTGCAACTGGTGCAAAAATCGAAGATATATTGTTCACACTCAATAAAGAAAAAGGGATTTCACTGATTATAGTTACCCATGATCAAGATTTGGCAATGCGCTGCGATAGACAGATATACATCAAAGACGGTGAGATTATGACCGAGATACAACCATGAAGACTATTGATATTATTTCTATGGCTAGCTCTAATATGCGCCGTAGTAAACTCCGTACTAGCCTTACGGTAGTAGCAATATTTGTAGGAGCATTTACAATTACGCTGACCATAGGTATTAGTTCTGGTATATCTAGCTATATTGATAAACAACTCGGTAGCCTAGGCGCCGAAGATGCTTTGATTGTGCGGCCAACTGTAAAAAACCCTATGCAATCAAGCGAAGGGCTAATAAAATATAACCCTGACAGTAATGCTGGAGCTAAAGCGTCAACGACAATCGGGATGCCAATGATAAATCAATCTGATATGACTAAAATCCGCCAGCAAAACGGCATAATTAGCGTTGAACCCATGCTAATGGCTAAACCTAGTTTTATCCAGGGTGCTAATCAGCAAAAGTATGAGACTGAAGTCATGGGAACTATCGAGGGGGTGAATTTCGATTTGGCCACAGGCCACAATATAAACAATAATAAAAATGAGGTTTTGTTGCCGGCTAAATATGTAAAACCACTTGGTTTTTCGTCTAAAGAAGAAGCCATAGGCAAAACTGTTACATTTGGTTTAGCAAATAGTTCTAATTCAAATATAGTATCGATACCTGCTGTTGTAGTGGGTGTGCCGCAAGATGGAGTTTTTGGTTCTGCCAGAGTTAACGTTAGCCATGCGCTAATTAGTGAGATGTATGATGTCCAAACTATTGGCTTACCAGATTCATTAAAAAATCAGCACATTGCTGCGATTGCCAGATTTGATAAAAATATTAGTGAAAATGAACTAGTAAAATTAAAGAAGGATCTGCTTGAAAAGGGCTACACTGCGACTACGATTGAAGATGAAATCGGTATAGTCAAACAAATAATCAATGCCATAACCTATGTATTGGTGTTTTTTGGTGCTATCGCCCTACTTGCCGCCTGTTTTGGGATTATAAACACCTTATTTATGTCTGTACAAGAACGTACTAAAGAAATCGGACTCATGAAAGCAATGGGTATGAACAAAAATAAGATATTTATGCTATTCAGTTTTGAAGCTATCCTAATTGGTTTTTGGGGTAGCTTATTTGGTGTATTGGCTGCGATTGGAGTTGGCAAAATAGTTAATTCGGTGGCCACTAAAAGCTTTTTAAAAGATTTACAAGGTTTTAATCTAACTGTATTTTCTTTAGCTGAAGTCTCGTTGGTTATTTTGCTAATAGTTACTATAGCTTTTTTGTCTGGCACCTTGCCCGCTAGGCGAGCAGCCAGATTAGATCCAATTGATGCTTTAAGATACGAATAATCCTCTGACCTAACAGCTTCTTTCCATAAGAAATTACAAATAGATATTACAATAAATCAGGCTTAGTTGATATATTAGTCTCTTATCTATAAGCACTACAATTTACAAATTATTCCAATACTATTCTTGGCTGCCTTTTAATATTGTTGCAAAGTGTTTGTCGCGTTGTCTTTGAATTATTTTTCAACAGTTTCATTATGCTACTCAACTTCTCTGTATACAGTATGAGACCCTAGGACATTATGAATATTTAGAAGTTGCCAATGACCAAGCATCAAAAGAAGTCAATCACATAAAGGTCAAGGAAGATAAATGCAGTCTAGATGCCACTGTAGAATAATAAATTTTTAAGCTAAAGAGGTATAAGCCTATACCAACGTAAATCTTTGCTCTAAACTTGATGAAGCCGAAGGAGCAGTTAATTTACTTGCCTAGGAGTATTTAAAGGCTTATTGATATCCTAAATCT
>CAZIHK010000026.1:0-6292 GCA_964539035.1 uncultured Candidatus Saccharibacteria bacterium
GGCCAATTAAGGCTCATATAACCCCAACTTCAAAAAAGCCATTAAGCCATGGCCACCCTAGCACAACATACAAACCAAGTGCCAACAGATACAAGGCTACAAAACGAGAGGCTTCATTGTTTAGAGCGTTAGACGAAGTTGATAAATAATAGAAGCTAATTGTTATATTTGTGTGTTCAATAGAACGCATTGTTGTTGGTTATTGATACAACTAAATTAACTGTATTTTGATTATGGGGTTGTAGTAGGAATAATAGCTGTTTTAAAATCGATTAGTTTAGAATCGGTTGCACTATACAAAACACTGTCTATAACCTCCGCCGTCACAGTTTTTGGTTCATTATAGGTAGTCAAATATTTAAAACTAACAGTACCGCTATTTGTTAACTCAAAAGATCCGCCCGATAAAATGTTGCCGTCTATCTTAAAGTTTACAGTCTGTAGTGGATATTTGCCTTGGGTAACTGTAGCTTTAAAGGTATACGTACCCTCGTGGCTTACTGGGTCTTCTAATGAAATTTTAGGTTGATCGGCTGGATCACAGCTGTGAGTATCGTCTTTATCGGTAGGTATTGCGCCACCAGCTGTACCATAGCGGGCCATGACAGGTTTAATCCAGTTATTGTACATAGAATCACTTGTGGGTAGTTCTGACATAATGCCGCCACCCGAAATGGCTTGCTTAGCCGCTTCTGGTGTACATTCAGTAGCTAGCTTTTTAGATACTGTGTCGATGGTGGCCTTTTTGGTACTATCTGGGTAACGGGCTTGATACCAACTGGGGAAGATGTCGCAATTACCACCACCGCTACCGGCGTAACCAGTAGTTTGATTTATGCAAATTGTTTTGATACCTGCCGGTTTATCCCACCCAGAGCCTTTGGTATAACCAAGGGTATCATTAGCCTGCTTCATAAACTTATTCCAGGCTGGTCCTAAAATGGTATCTGTAAAACCGTACATAGGGTTTATATCGTTTTGTCGACCGGTCCATAAGCCAAAGGCCAATTTATTCGTAAAACCAAGCAACCAGCCGTTTTCTTTATTATTGGTGGTACCAGTTTTGAGGGCTGACTTCCAGCCGTTATTTAAGCGATAATTATTGCCAAAATAGCTTGCTCTAGAATCACTTATCATGTCGTTTATTATATAAGCGATTTGGGGGTCAAGGACTTGTTCTCCGGGCGTATCCTTCCACTCTTTTATCAATTTATCATGGGCATCGTTGATTCTAAGAACGTACGTTTGCGGCTTGTATTTGCCCAACCTGGCTAAGGTTGTAAAGCCATGCACGTGTTCATCTAACCTAATCTCACTACCATCGCCAATTGCCGACGAAAGGCCACAATTTGGCTCGCAAGAGGTGCCACTTTTTACTCCCATTTTTTTTGCAAGATCTAATGTGTTTTGAATACCTGCAATGTACATGGCTTTAATCGCTGGAATGTTTCGTGAACCACCCAAGGCGTAACGCATACTCATGGCACCGGGTTGTCGAAGGTCATAATCATCTGGTGAGTATCCCCAGCCAAAGTTTGTTTTTAAATCATACAAAGTGCTACCGGCACCCCAGCCCTTATTTTGAGTCATTAAAGATGAATAATCGTATGGCTTGAAAGACGAGCCAGGGCTACGTGGTGTAGTCGCCATGTTTTTCTGGCCGTATCCAGGATAATTAAAATCACGGCCTCCAACCTCTGCTAATACTTGTCCAGTTTCTACATCTTCGGCAACTGCAGCCATATTTGCAGCGTTGTTGCGTGCCGAAATAGGCATAGTCTGATTAATAACATCGTCGGCAATACTTTGCAGTCTTAAATCTAGTGTGGTAATAACTTTAAAGCCAGCTTTCTGGACGTTGCTGGCACCATATTCTCTTTCGAGCTGTTCTTGTACTTCGAGAGTAAAATATGGTGCAATGATACCCTTATATTTATTATGGGAGGTATTCAGATTGGCTAAGACGTCTACTTTTTTAGCAGCTTCAGCTTCTTCTTTTTTGATATAGCCTTGAGTGACCATCGAATCTAATATGTAATGCTGCCTATACATTAACTCGTCGATATGTTTACCATAAGGCGAATAATAGGTAGGCGCCGGTATGATTGCGGCTAGCATAGTTGCCTCAGCCAAAGTTAAATCTTTAGCAGATTTATTAAAATAACCCCTAGAAGCCGCTTCTGCTCCGGCGTAAACAGAACCAAATGGAATTTCGTTAAGATAGGCATTTAGTATCTCGTTTTTGCTGTAACTACGCTCTAGCTCTATAGATAGTATAAGTTCTTTCATCTTACGTACTATGGTCTTCTCTTGAGTTAAAAGTGAGTTTTTGACAAATTGCTGTGTAATAGTTGAACCACCTTGAGTACTTTGACCTCGTAAGTCGTTAATGCCGGCACGTATTACACCAGTCATACTAAAACCGCCATGTTTATAGAAATCTTTATCTTCAGAGGTTATAACTGCGTTTCGCAAATAAGGTGATATTTGGTCAAATTTCACAGGGAAGCATTCTACATCACCAGAGCTTGCCCAAAGTAAGGTTTGCCCGGTTCGGTCATAATAAGTAGAGCTTGCACCTTTAGAACATGTCTTTAAGTCGGTGATATTTTTTGGTAAATCTTTACGAAAATATGCAAAAGTGGCTAGCATGAGTACTATCAAAACTGCTATCGTGACACCGATTAACTTCAAGATACCAATCATACCCTCGCGGCTAGTCAGGTATTTTAGTACTCTTTTTGGGTGCAAACGATAAAAAAACCGTTTTATTGGATTTTTCGGCAATGTAGCCAAGTATTCTGCGCGTTTGCGAGCTCTGGCATCACGATGTAATTTAACTCGATTACCAATATTACGGTTTACTCTTATACCGTTGGCTTTACCTTTGCTGGGTTTGCGTTTATGATTAGGCTTTAACTTAGATAAATAGTCTTTAAATTTAGTCATTTTCCTCTTGTAACATCTCTTTCAATGTTAACGATTATTATAACAAAACATCTTTATATAGACGAACAAAAACCTTGTGATTATAACACTAACTTATTTGCTATGGCTTAAAAGGTTAATATTTAAGTTCTATTGTCCTAAGGCTGTTAAACTTTAAATAGTGGATATTAATACCGATTTAAGCCAGCTTAAAGGTGTGGGCCAAATGCTAAAAGAGCATTTTGGTTTAATTGGGCTAAAAACTATTGGTGATTTAATCGAGTATTACCCGAGGCGTTATGATGATTATTCGCATATTAGTAGTATTGCTACCTTAAGGCCGGGCCTAGTAAGCCTAAAAGCGCACTTTTATAGTGTTACAAAAAGGCGTGCTCGTCGAGGATTGCATATTACAGAAGCAGTTGCCGATGATGGTACGGGTAAAATAAAAGTGATTTGGTTCAATCAGCCCTATAGAGCGCAATCCATCAAAAAGGGTCAAGATTACTATATTAGCGGACAATTTGCCTTTCAGTATCAAAGGCTACAGATTATTAACCCTTCGATAGAACTGGCAGATGTTGACACAACCATAAATACAGCAAAAATACTGCCCACATACAAAGAGAGTGGCCAAATAACGTCACTAATTATCAGAAAGCTAATCGCTCAAACGAGTAGTGTTATTGACGATATACCAGATAACTTACCTGGTTGGGTGTCCAAAAAATACGATTTAATGAATCATTCACTGGCCATAAAGACTTTGCATATGCCAGAATCTACTTTGCAGATTGAGGAAGCAAAAAAAAGATTAGGCCTAGAAGAGTTATTTGTCGTTATGATGGCCGCTAAACAACTAAAGGATGAAGCTCAAAGCGTAAAAGCTTTAAAAATACCATTTGATAAAGATTTAGCTATAAAGTTTGTAGAACACTTACCGTTTATATTAACCGATGCTCAACGCAAAGCTGTCTGGCAAATATATAAAGATATTAATCAAGACGAGCCGATGAATCGTTTAATCGAGGGTGATGTAGGGTCTGGTAAAACAGTAGTTGCAGCTATGTCTGCTTTAATGGCTATAGAGGCAGGCCAGCAAGTAGCTTTTGTAGCTCCTACCGAACTTCTCGCTAAACAACACGCTAATACCATGGCTCAATTGTTTAAACATACTAAAAACTCTAGCAAGATGGCATTATTAACTGGGAGTGTCAAAAACATGCAAAAGACAGAGATAAAAGCCAATATGAAAAGGAATAAAATCAGCCTAGTTATTGGTACTCATGCTCTGTTTCAAGAAACGGTTGATTGGCACCGATTGGGTTTAGTTATAATTGATGAACAACACCGATTCGGGGTAGAACAAAGGCAAAAATTGATTGATAAAGCCGGCCATATGCCACATGTTTTATGCTTAACCGCTACACCCATACCTCGCAGCTTAGCTTTGACAGTTTATGGCGAACTAAGCGTGAGTATTTTAGACCAAGCTCCAAATATAAGGGCGGGTACAGAAACGGTTATTGTTTCACCAAATTCAACAGCTCAAATGTTTGAAAAAGTAAACACGCAACTAGATTCTGGTAGGCAAGCCTATATAGTTTGTCCATTGATAACAGATAGTGAAAAATTAGATGTAGTCAGTGCTGAAAAACTATATAAAGAGTTAAAACAAAAACAACTAAAAAAATGGCGGGTTGGTTTATTGCATGGACGTATGAAAACAGAACAAAAAGACGCAGCCATGAAAGATTTTGTAGACAAAAAAATTGATGTTATGGTTGCCACAACAGTTATAGAAGTGGGAGTGGATGTAGCAAATGCTACCGAAATGGTCATATATAGTGCCGACAGGTTCGGTTTGGCCCAGTTGCATCAATTGAGGGGAAGGGTTGGCAGGGCACAGCATAAAGGGCATTGTTATTTAGTAATGAGCGACTCGGCAAATCCGTCAAAACGGATGCAGGCGATTGCGACAACAGATAATGGCTTTAAACTTGCCGAACTTGACTTAGAAATTAGGGGTCCTGGGGCGATATATGGTGTACGCCAACATGGTATGCTAGATTTAAGAATAGCCAAATTAACGGATATAAATTTGATTAACTTAGCTCGCCAGGTCGTCATAGAATTCATAAACCAAAAAGAAAACCTGCTAAAATATAAACAAATCGCTGTAAAAATTCAGCGTGCGACCAAGCTGACATATTTAAACTAGTGTTGGCAATAAAACCATGTATGCAGGCTCAACACTAACTAATTATTCTGGAAGTATCCTAGGTGCCCATCAAAAAATTGATAGGGTTGCTCGGCGTGCTTTAAAGAATTTGCTTACTCAAGATAGTTCATTCCCAAATAAAAAGTTGGTGCTTCGCTTTGAAGGTAAAAATGGCCCTGATGGCATGAAGGCAAAATCGACTGGCCACGACGAACCTTGGCACTTTTTTGACCCTTTTGACCCCGAAGACGGTGAAATGCTAGATCATCTAGATTTACACTATAATGGTCTAGTTGAACAGTTGTCAATAAATAACAGAGAAAAAGCAGCTTTTGAAGCGGCATGGTTAGCACACGCAATAGTAGATGGCCTAACCCCTGCACATCAATATCCTTACGAGCAAGAGCTAGAAAAACTAAGAGGCGAATCTAAAGAAACTCGTGACACTATCTATAAAAAGCTGGTAATACCCGCCGATACAAAAAAACAACTTATTGTAAAAAATTGGGATGTTTGGGGTGCAAAAGGCCTTATTACAACTCATGCTATGTTCGAATGGGGGGCATCTACAATAATTTCGCCAATGCATAGTAAAATTGCCATCCCTAACAGATATGAACTAAAAACAATACAGCACTTAGGGCTTAAAGAATATTATATTAGGGTAGCCCGTGAAGTTGCCATGTACGATATGTACGATTTATATTATAAAAAAGGTTGGTCGCCAAAGCTGACCAAGCTTATTAGGCGCGAACTTGCCCCACGTATGGCCAAAACTGTCACACTTGCTTGGTATATGGCTTCAAAAGAGGCTGGTATTGCGTCTTGTGAGGTGTAGAGTATAAATATGAGAATTGTGGCAGGTAATTTAAGGGGCCACCACTTTGATAGCCCAAAAAACGCTAAAACTCACCCTATGAGCGATAAAATGCGGGGTGCATTGTTTAATATGCTAGGTGATATAGAGGGTTTAACTGTATTTGATGCTTTTGGTGGTAGTGGAGCTTTAAGCTTTGAGGCGATTAGCAGGGGGGCAAAAAGCGCAATTATTACAGAAGTCGATAAATACGCCTGGGCGGTGATTAAACAAAATAGCGATAAATTAAAAGTTAATACTCAAGTTAAAGTGATTAGAGCAAATAC
>CAZIHK010000027.1:0-2527 GCA_964539035.1 uncultured Candidatus Saccharibacteria bacterium
GCATTACGCCTACGTATTTTTGGTGCCGAATCTGAATTAAAATAGACATCCATCACCAACTATTGTCTAACAGCTAGTTAAATAATTTAACTATGGAATTTTAGCGAAAGTGAGAAGCGGTATTTTGGTTCTAGTCGGAACTGAGGTGATCTTAACCATCTTTAGGCGATTATCACCCATGGCACTTGAGACGCTGAGTGTCCAGTAACATATGCCCGCCTATGGCTAATGCCACTACCACAAATACTATTATGTCTATAGTAGCAAAACCATTTTTTGGCTGCATTTTTAAGTTATTTTATTAGCTTAAATTTATATTTGTTATAATGACTAATCTTTTTAAATTAGATTACCATGCTAGAAAGTAGTACGAAGTATCAATATTATCAATCTGATTAAGTTTATATTAAGCTTTATATTTATTAATTTCTTTTTCTATCCGGCCATCTTTCATATAAATAATTCTCTTGCACTTCTTGGCAACCTCTGGGTTGTGAGTAACAATGATAAAGGTTTGGCCTTTTTTATTTAGTTGACTTATCAAACCCATGACTTCTGTCGTCATTTTAGAATCTAATTCACCCGTTAACTCATCACCAAAAATTATTGATGGACTATTTACAATAGACCTGGCAATAGCTACGCGCTGTTGTTGCCCTCCAGATAGTTCGTTGGGGCTATGGTTTAGTCTATCGCCTAAACCAACTTGCTCTAATGCGATTTTGGCCATTTCACGTCTTTTGAGCAAACCAATACCAGCATACCTAAGGGGTATCATGACATTTTCTAATGCTGTTAAGGTTGTAACTAAGTTAAATGACTGGAACACAAACCCCAGTTCTTTAGAACGAATGTTCGGCAGCTCCCTAGCTTTAATTGCTGTAATATTACGACCCTGGATTAGTATTTGCCCCGCGGTAGGCTCATCTAACAAACCTAACATATTTAGCAAGGTAGATTTACCGCTACCCGAAGGACCCACAATTGCTACTAATTCACCTTTATTGATAATGAGGTCAATGCCATTTAATGCATGGACTACAGTTCCTCGATCTTTAGGACGTTTTTTAAGTACTTTGCCAGTTATGGTCTGGTAACTTTCTTCATAATTCTCAATGGCAAATAAACTTTGGGCCTTTTTTAATAACTTTTCATCTTCTTTAATGCAGCTATTTTTCCCTTTTTCACAATCATGCTCATATTTTTTATGTAACTTTTGGATAGCTTTTTGAGCCTTTAAGGCATTTTTGCGATTACCAATAATATAAGTCTTGGTTAAGTTGTTCAGCTTTAAGATTGATTCAGTCATTTTATTCCTCCCTCAAAGCTTTAACTATATTAATTTTGACCGCATAATAAGCCGGATAAATACCAGCTATCACACCTAAAATAACAGCGAAAGCAATAGCAAAAATTGATATCCGCCAGGTAAGTAAAAAGATTTGATTGCCACTGTTTTCCATAGCTCTGTTTACGATTATTATTGTTACAGCGCCTAATGTCCAACCGATTAAACCACCAAGCAAACCTATCAAACCAGCTTCGGTTAAATATTCAAACATTATGTTGCGGGTTTTTGCGCCAACGGCCTTTTTAATACCAATTTCGCGTATACGTTCTGAGATTGACATTGTCATGGTATTGATAATTGATAGACCGCCAACCAGTAGCGAGATTGCGGCAATACCAAACAAAATTGCATTCAATACGCTAGTCGCACTAGCTATTTGGTCTTGAAAAGCCTTTGGCCCCGTGGCTTTAACACCTTTCACTTCTTTATTGATTTTATTTGCTAGCTCATCAGGATTTACTCCAGGCTTAACATATACAGTAAAACCATTTACTATCTGGCTCGAAGTTGTATTGGCTTGTACTATTTCTGGTAGTGTATTGTGTAGAATTTCCTGTGCGTCAGCTGTAGTCATAAATACTTCATTGTCAGGTGCTGTTAAAGTTTTGTTCATGATACCCACCACCTCATAGTTTTTAGCCCTGATTTTTACTGTATTGCCGACCTTGGCATTCAATTTTTTAACTAGGTCGGAACCAACAGTTATTTTGCCTGAGTCTCCTTCTCGCAGGCCTCGACCTGCTTGATAAGTAATAATAAATGTTTCATATTTTTCGTTCTTAATATCAGAAGCAACTACGGCAGCTGGCGGTCCAAAGCTGATAGACTCACCTGAGTCTGACAAAGTTGCATACACCGTACTCGAAACAGCAGCTACACCGTTAACTTTTTCTAAGTCTTTAACCTTTTCAATGTTCAATGGCTCCGAAATATAAAGCGAATTACCACCACTTATCATCACCTTATCGGAGTAATATCTCGTACCCCCACTGACAAGCAAACTAATTTTTTCAGCCATCGAACCCATAACGGTAAAAGCAAAAATACCAATAGCAATACCACCTACGGTCAACATTGTCCTTGTCTTACGACGAAACATGTTTCTAATAATTTCAAACATCAATCACTCCCATTTATTAAACACAAAAAGCCTACTTATTAGATGATACCAAAAAC
>CAZIHK010000028.1:0-10297 GCA_964539035.1 uncultured Candidatus Saccharibacteria bacterium
GGGAACACAGGCTCGGATGTGCGCAATCAAGGAGCGGGGGATTGACCTTTTGCTTCCGAAGGGACGTGAGGAAGAGGCTATCGCGTTCTACTACCAAGCAATGATCGATTACATTTTCGAGCAGCTTGTCGCCCGGATGAATCAATCGAAGGGGTCTATCGTTCTTCAGAAGCCGATTCCGCTGATTGTCTCTGGCGGAACCTCGATGGCTGGTAATTTCGAGGCACTTGAAGTGATTTTTAAATTTGCAAAAATACATAATGTAAAAATTGCCATGAACCCGGGTAAAGGCGAGCTAAGGGATATAGATAAACTTAAAAAATTGCTACCAAAGATCACAATATTATCGATGAATAAAGAAGAAATGGCAATGCTATATAAAGGGAGTGACCTAGAGACTTTAGTAAAAGAGGCAAATAAAGATGTTCACTATGTTGTTTGTACGGATGGTCCAAACGGGGTAGTAGCCGCTGATAGGTGGCATATAATAAAAGCAGGAATATATGAGGACGTACCAGTGATTGATAGATCTGGTGCAGGCGATGCTTTTAGCTCTGGTTTTACTGCCATGATTGCCGCAAATCAACCGCTCGAGCAAGCAATTACTTTTGCAAGTGCAAACTCGACGAGTGTAGTTGGTAGTATTGGTGCCAAGACTGGTATTTTACAACACGACGCATTAATCCACCCGATGCCACTGACGGTTAAAGAACTATGACGGTTATGCTAAGATTAGGATATTAGGGGTTAATCAAAATATGTCACGACTAATTTCAGATTTACTTGGTGCTAAAGAACCGCTATTTTCTTTAGCAATCAAACAACTTGAATCTATTGCCGGTAAACCAGCGATAGATGTACGTTTGACTGCCGAAATTATTAGCCAAGTAAAAGCAAAAACCAAACAACTTGGGTTAGACCCATCGGACACAACGCCCCAAGAGTTATATCATTGCCTTATTGCCAAAATTAAAAGGGACGATGAGTTGATAGCGGATCGTATAGGAGTCACCAAGGACAGCACGCCAAAAACGGCTATACCGCTAATCGTAAAAGCTGTAAATGTTCAAAAAGTAAATCGCAAATGCTGGGTGCTCAAAAAGAGTGTAGCGAAAGAACTTTTGATAGAATCGCCACCCAAAAAAGTAATGAGCCACTTAAAGTATAAAAGTATTGCCAGTATGGTAAAAAACGAAAATATATATGAACTATATGGTGCTTTAAGATTTGCCGAAAGCCCCTCTTGGCTCAAAAAATTTAACTCTAGCTTAAAAAACATTATTCCTTCAGATTTTGAAGAACGAAAAATTGAAATTTACGAAATGCCATATGAACGCTGGGCGGATTTGTCTTCGACTTTTATTATAAAGAAACGGCACAATATCAGCCATTTAAAAGAGATCGGCGTCGTTATTGTGTTGCCTATTAGTAATAACAGTGTAAGTGGTCTGTCGATCACAGTTTTACCTCTTATCTTGCATTACATTAACGAGATTAGGCTCTACAGCTCATTTTTTAAATTGAATCAAGTAAAACCTGACTTTAGCAAAATAATTAGTGATACCCTGAACAACGACGGTAGTCATGCTGCAAAAATGGCGGGCCAAGAAATCCATTGGCGGGTCATCCAGAGATATTGGGGCAAACAAAATAACACTATTGAGCACCCAGAAATATTTGAACCTCATATCCAACCAGAAGATTTGTTTTGGCGTAAAGCCGAACAAATATTATTTGATATTGAACCAATTTTGAATTGGTGGGAGAACCTTGATTTTGTGGGTGTTTTAGGCGATGAGCTACCAGTCACGTTTAATCTAATGGATAACGCTATAAGCTATGCAAATCGTTTTGATTACGCTGATAGGGCTATTTATCATTTCAGGGATAGTTTATGGAACGAACTGTTCACTAGATATTTAGGAGAAAAAGCTTTGCAGCAACAAATCTTATCACAGTTGGACGGTACAGACATAAGTCCTAAATCAGTAACATCAAAACTTCATAATAAAGGAATTTAAGTGAATTATTCTATTTGTGTATCGGGAGCAGCCGCAGGCAATACTGTAGATAAATCGAGGATTTTAGCAGAGAGATTAGGGGTGGCGATTGCAAAGTCTGGCCACATATTAACTAGCGGGGCAACTGTTGGCTTGCCATTTTACGCAGCAAGGGCAGCACATAAAGCCGGTGGTATGAGTATTGGTTTTTCGCCAGCATCTAGTTTAAGAGAACATGCCAATAAATATCGTCTACCGATTGGGATGTTTGACTATATTAATTTCACAGGCCTAGATTACGTTGGCCGAGATGTATATTTAGTGCAATCAAGTGATGCAATTATTACTGTAGGTGGACGTTTTGGCAGTTTGCACGAATTTACAACTGCTATCGAATCAAATATGCCTTGCGGAGTACTGACTGGCAGCGGTGGAGCGGCTGATATAATACCAGAATTAATGGATAAGCTAGGCCAAAATCATAAGCACATGGTTATATTTGATGATGATCCAGAAAGGCTTGTAAAGCGAATAATAGATATGTTAAACGAACATAATAAAGGAATAGACACAGCATCGTTGATTAATCAGTGGTTTCTAGAAGATCCACCCAAGCGTTCTGGTTAATGAGACTGGGTTTTACAGATGGTCTCTAAACCAAAAAAGCCAAAGAATAAACTTACGCAAAAAAAGCTAAAGCATCGCAAGCCATATGTAAGACATAAAAAGCGAGTATTAAAACCTAAGCTCAAATTAGTTAGCCAACACATGTTATTTTTGTATCTTGGTTTTGCTTTAATAGTATTTGCGTTGTGGTTTATGTATCGAAGCGTTAATTTAACAAATAGTATTTACGAAGCATCAGTCAGTGATGCTGCTGGCTTTCTTGCCTACGACAAAAGCCAAATAAAAATAGCCAAAATTGTTGGCACAAATGTGCAATTAGAAAAAGAGATTATTAACTATAATTGGGCACCACCAGATTTGCAACAATTCATACTAAAAGATTACAAAAGAATTAAAAATAACTGTATAGTAAATGGTAATTTGGTAGGTGAGGTATCTTATAGATTAATTTCGGTAGAATATGATAAATACGCAACTGTGATGCGTGGTTGTAATGGTGAACAAAAGAGCATTTTGACTAAATTTAGTAGTAGCTGGATTGTTGTCTTTAGTGGCAATACTACAATAAGTTGCAGTGTGATTAATGACTACAACATTCCTAAGATTATTATCCCGTATTGTGAAACCAATGGAATTGTATACTTAAATCCAAACCCATAATGTTTATGCTAAACTTATCATTGATGGACAATCAATAAATTAGAAAGAAGCAGTTTAATGAACAATAAAAGTCAAATAGGTTTCAGTGCGATAATAGCAATATTAATAGTAGTGATTGTTGGCATAATTGGTTTCACGGGTTGGTATATCTACAATGCGGCTCAAAAGGATAAAAAATTAGATAGCGTATCTAATGAGCAGGACCAACAGCAAGCAACGATAGACAAAAATCAAGACAATAACACTACCCAAATTTCCAATAGTACTCCAGTCTATCTTAAGATAAAAGAGTGGGAAATACAGATTCCTTTGAATAAGGAAATTAATGACGCAACATATTTTTATAAATCAATTCCAGGCGGTGGGGATGTGGTCTATTTATCTACTAAATCGATAACCTCTAAATATCCTAATTGTGGACAAGAAAAATCTAGCTTAGGATCTTATGACAGATTCTTAGATCCAAACAAAGCTCTACTAAGTACTACTTATGGGCAGGCTTACCCAGATGCAAAAAAAGTAGGTCAATACTATTATTACTATAGTCCCGCACAAGCTAGCTGTACTGATAATGAAACTAATGAACAAACTACTATACCTTTACGTTCAGCTTTTGAGCAGGTAATCAAATCTGTAAAGCCACTGTAATCTTCTAATACTATTTCCCAACCTATTAGACCTTGATAATAGTAAGCAATATTTAATAATCAGGCCGTAAGATTACTAAGGCTATTATCGTATAAGTTTTTGACGCTATACTAGTACATGTGAGAAAGTTTGAGCTTAAAACTGAATATCAACCTACTGGAGACCAACCAGACGCTATAAAAGCGTTATTTGATGGTTTAATGAAAGGTGAAAAAGAACAAGTACTTTTAGGAGTAACAGGTTCTGGTAAAACATTCACACTTGCAAATGTCATTAGCAAGGTGCAAAAACCAACCCTCATTTTAGCTCACAATAAAACTTTAGCTGCCCAACTTTATAATGAATTTAAAAATTATTTTCCAAATAGTGCTGTCCATTATTTTGTAAGCTATTTTGATTATTACCAGCCAGAGGCATATATTGCTCGTAGCGATACATATATAGAAAAAGACAGTGCAATCAACGAAGAAATTGAGCGCTTAAGACACGCTGCTACCAGTGCGCTTTTAAGTCGAAGTGATGTACTTATTGTTGCCAGTGTAAGTTGTATTTATGGTATTGGATCTGTGGATGACTATGGTTCGATGGCAATAAAGCTAAAAACCAAAAAACGTACTATAAGAGATAAATTTCTCAGGCAATTAACTGATATCCAATATCATCGCAATGACATTGCCCTTGAGCGTAGTAATTTTAGGGTACGTGGTGAAGTTGTCGATGTTTATCCAATAGGTGAAGAGTCAGCCTATAGAATAGAATTTGATTCAGATGAAATAGAAAGAATAACCCAGATTAACCCGCTAACTGGTGAGATCGAAGCAGAGTTGCAAGAAATAACTATATTCCCAGGCAGCCATTACGTTACCCCAGCCGAAAAATTAAAAGGGGCTTTAGGGAAGATCCAGCTAGAGCTAGAAGAACGGTTGAGATATTTTAATAAGAACAATCAACTCTTAGAAGCTCAACGCTTACAGCAACGCACTAAGTTCGATCTAGAAATGATGGAAGAGACGGGTTTTGTTAAAGGAATAGAAAATTACAGTAGATATTTGACCAATCGCGAGGCCGGCGACCAACCAGCCACATTAATGGACTATTTCCCGGATGATTATCTTCTAGTAATAGACGAAAGCCACATGACTATACCCCAAGTTAGGGGTATGTATAACGGTGACCGTGCACGTAAAGAGGTGCTAGTTGAGCACGGATTTAGATTACCCAGCGCACTAGATAACCGGCCTCTGACATTTAGCGAATTCGAAAGGCATATTAACCAAGTCATCTATATGTCCGCTACACCTTCGCAATATGAGCTATCGCGTTCATCAAAGCCCATAGAACAAGTCATCAGGCCAACCGGTTTACTTGATCCAGAAATTGAAATCAGGCCAATTACCGGACAAATAGATGATCTAATCGCCGAAATTAGAAACAGAGTATTTAATCGACAACGGATTTTGGTCACAACTCTGACTAAACGTATGGCTGAAGATTTAACGGACTACCTAAAAGATATTGATATAAAAGTCCAATACTTACATAGCGATGTAGATACGCTAGATCGTACTGACATCTTAAGAGATTTAAGGTTGGGCATATATGACGTATTGGTTGGTATCAATTTACTACGAGAGGGATTGGATTTGCCAGAAGTTAGCCTTGTGGCAATTTTAGATGCCGATAAAGAGGGTTTTCTGAGGAGCGAACCAGCCTTAGTCCAAACTATTGGCCGAGCGGCTAGGCACATTGAAGGCAAGGTAATAATGTATGCAGATAAAATTACAGCCAGCATGCAAAAGGCTATTAGTGAGACTAACCGTCGGCGTAAAATACAACACAACTATAATATAAAGCACAAAATTACGCCCAAAGGTATTACTAAGCTAGTTAGCGAATCGATGCGTTCGGAGCTTGGTGCAGAAAGTAAAGAGGCAAAAACTGCCAAACTAAATCTAAGCAAGATACCCAAAGAAGAATATGCTGCACTTACCAAAGATCTTAGTGCTCAGATGGAGATTGCCGCTGCCAATCTAGAGTTCGAAAAAGCAGCCGATTTACGAGATTTAATTGCCGATATCAAAAAAAGAATTTAGAATGTTTAGCTTAAATATTACTAAATAACTTGTAGTTCACTCTGTTAAGGCGTTATACTAAATGGCAATGACAAAAATTTCAGCTGCCGAAATACGTAAACTAGCGGTTTTAAGTCGGTTAAGATTATCAAAAAAAGAAATTGAAGGTTACCAGACAGATTTAAGTGCAATATTAAGCTATGTCGAAATATTAAGAGATGTTGATGTATCGGGTTTGGAACCAACTAACCAGGTAACTGGCCTAACAAACGTAATGCGTAAAGATGAGCTTCTAGACTACAATGTCAGCCCTGATGAACTACTAAATAATGCCCCAGCAATCCAAGATAGACAGTTCAAAGTTAAGAGAATTATATAATGATTTGGGAACCGATCTCAGAGTTGGCCAAAAAAGTTCAAAAAGGTCGAATAACTGCACTAAGTTTGGTCGAGAAGTCTTTAAAAATAATAGAAGAAAATGCTGGATATCACGCCATACTTTCGCTCACTAAAGATAGGGCTCTGCAAAGAGCAATTGATATTGATGAAAGAATAATTAGAGGCGAAACTATCGGCCGGTTAGCCGGTATACCATTTATTGCTAAAGATAATTTTTTATGTTTTGGGGCAGAAACTACTGCTGCTAGTCGTATTTTAGAAACATTTAATGCACCTTATCAATCCACCGCTATTAATAAGTTAGAAGCCGAAGGCGCGATAGTTGTTGCCAAGGCAAACCTTGATGCTTTTGCGCATGGCAGCAGTACAGAAAATAGTGCTTTTGGGCCAACTCTAAACCCACATGACCCGCAAAAAGTCCCTGGAGGCTCTTCTGGCGGCTCTGGTGCCTCGGTAGCCTTAAATATGGTTCCATTTGCCTTAGGTACAGACACTGGTGGTTCAATAAGATTACCAGCTAGTTTCTGCGGTGTAGTAGGACTAAAACCAACATATGGCCTGGTATCAAGATACGGTGTTGTGGCAATGGCCAGTTCGACGGATGTAATAGGGCCGCTTGCAAGGCGCGTAGAAGACGCAGCACTTGTATTAGAGGTTATGAGTGGGCGGGATATTTTTGATGGTACAACTATCGAAAGGAGTAAAACCAACTACTCAACATTAAATAACAACCTAAAAGGTAAAATAATTGGTGTTATTAAAGAGCATTTTACTGAGGGTATTGATACTGATGTTAAGAAGGTTATCGAGTCATCTATCGAGCTTCTAAGCAAAAACGGTGCAATTATTAAAGAGGTAAGTCTGCCGTCAGTAGATTTGGCACTAGCTTGCTACTATATAATTGTTCCAGCAGAAGTGAGTAGTAATTTAAGCCGTTACGATGGCCAGCGTTATGGCTTGTCTGCAAATGACGCCAAAGACCTAAATGATAGCTACGAACGAGCTAGAGAATTAGGTTTTGAAAGCGAAAACAAACGGCGAATTATGATCGGCACATATGTACTAAGCAGTGGCTACTATGACGCATATTATCGCAAAGCACAGACTGTGCGTACCAAATTAATCGAAGAGTTTGAAAATGTTTTTAAAGAAGTAGATTATCTGGTTGGCCCAACTGCACCAATGACAGCATTTAAATTAGGCCAAAATACAGCAAACCCCCTAAAAATGTATTTGGCAGACATCATGACAGTAGCAGCTAATCTAGCCGGCGTACCTGCCATAAGTATTCCAGTTGGAATATCGCAGAATATGCCCATAGGCTTGCAGTTTATGGCTCCGCAATGCGCAGATCACGAGCTGTTGGACATTGCCTACTCATATCAGGAGAATGCCAAATGAGCTTATCTATAACGATTATAGTAATTGTTTTGGCAGTAGTAGTATTAGTCTTACTTAATTTGGTTAATAGGGTAAATGTTAAAGGTACAGATAAAGAACATTTTAAAAATGAATGGAATGATATTTCCGAACTTGCCAAGGATCCAAAAACTAGCCCAATGAGTATAATAAATGCCGATAAGTTACTAGACGAAGCACTAAAATGTCTTGGGTTTTCGGGAAATACAATGGCCGAAAGATTAATTTCTGCCAAAAGACAAATTAAAAGTAAAGATCAGGTATGGAGTGCGCATAAGCTACGTAATAAGCTGGTACACGAGACAAGCAAAAACGCGTCAAAATCTGAAATTAAAATTGCCCTAAGTGGATACCACAAAGCCTTTAAAGAACTAGGGGTTTTTTAGATGGAAGATTATTTAGTTAATAGTAAATACCTACCGACAATCGGTATAGAATGTCATGTCCAGCTCAAAACTAAAACTAAGTTGTTTGCAGCTATAGATAATGATGCTAGGAATGCCAAACCTAATACACTAATTAGTCCTCTATGCATTGGTATGCCAGGTACTTTGCCTGTGCTTAATGAACAAGCAGTAAAACTAGCAATTAGGGCTGGTTTGGCTTTAAGAGCGCAAATTGCTGAGATTTGTCATTTTGACCGCAAACACTACTTTTACCCAGACCTTCCAAAAGGTTACCAGATTACTCAGTACGAACGGCCAATCGTTGGTAAGGGCGTAGTTGAAGCACCTATTGAAAATGGACGTTTTGTAATAGTTGGGATAACTAGGGCACACCTTGAAGAAGATGCTGGTAAAAGCACACACCCAGATGGTGTCGATTACTCTCTAGTTGATTTAAATCGTACGGGCACACCACTACTCGAAATAGTCTCTGAACCAGACTTGCATAGTGCTTCGGATGCACGAGCATTTGTAAAAGAACTTTATTTATTAATGAAATATTCAGATGTATCTGATGTCGATCTTTACCATGGTAATATGCGCTTTGACGTAAATGTAAGTATTAGCTCAGATATTAATAATTTGGGCATTAGATCCGAAACCAAAAACTTAAATAGCTTTAGGAGCGTAGAAAAAGCCATAGAATATGAAATTAAGCGACAGATTGATCTATTAGAAAAGGGCAAAGCAGTTGTCCAAGAAACTCGTGGCTGGGACGAAGCCAAACAAAAGACCACTAGCCAAAGGGGTAAAGAAGATGCCCATGACTACCGTTATTTCCCAGACCCAGATATACCGCCGGTTATAATAAACAAGCAAGATGTAGCTATTGCAGCCGAAAACATGCCATTATTACCATCAGCTATACGTGAGAGGTTGTTGAATACTGGCCTAGAGCCAGACCAAGTTGCGACAATATTAGATGAACCAATTTTGGCAGAAATTTTACTTTTTATAAGCGATGTACACGATAAAAAAACAGCAAAAATTATTGCAAACTGGTCTTTGGGTGAGCTCCAACGGCTCAGTATCAGTGGTGAATTAGTCTGGTTGGATGTTAAAGAGAATCTAAGTAGGTTAGTCGAGCTAGCCTCAATGGTCGACGGTGGCCAGTTAAGTTCTACAGCCGCCAAAGAATTATTATTTGAGGTAATAAAGAATAATAAAGACCCGTTATTGTTAGCAAAAGATAAAAAACTATTACAGGTTTCTGACGAAACCGAGTTAGTTATGATTGTTGAAGAAGTGTTAAGTGAAAACCAAAAAGCTGCCCAGGACGTAAAAAATGGTGAAGTTAAGGCGATCGGTTTTTTGGTTGGCCAAGTTATGAAAGCTAGCAAAGGTAGAGCTAACCCTGGGGTAGTACAAAATCTAATAAAAAAACAACTAGGAGTATAAATTGAAAAAACCAACAAAAGCCATCATAGCAGCCGCCGGTTTAGGCACCCGATTTTTGCCACAGACTAAGGCTATGCCTAAAGAAATGCTACCAATTGTAGATAAACCAGTAATACAAATTATTGTCGAACAACTTGTCGCATCTGGCGTACAAGACATAATTATTGTTACTGGTAGTACAAAGCGGGCTATAGAAGATCATTTTGATCGTAGTGATGAGTTAGAGAATGAACTTATCGCAAAGGGTAAATCAGAGTTGGCTCATCAGATAAAAGAAATCGCTGAGATGGCTAACTTTGTATACGTAAGACAGAAAGGAACCCCGAAAGGGAATGCCAGGCCATTGCTTAATGCCTCCCATCTTCTGAGCCCAGACGAACCGTTTTTTATGTTTTATGCCGATGATTTTTTTAGATGCGATATACCACATCCGAAACAGCTGTTAGATGTTTACGAAAAAACAAATTGTACAGTAATGTCGTTAATTGAGATTGACTTAAAAGATTCAGCTAAATATGGCATGGTCGAAATCGCCGAAAAACTAAACGATAGAACCTTTAAGATCGCAAGTACAATCGAAAAACCAGGTCCCGAAAAAGCTCCGTCAAAATTTGCCACAGTAGGAGGA
>CAZIHK010000029.1:0-2815 GCA_964539035.1 uncultured Candidatus Saccharibacteria bacterium
AATTATTATAATCAGGCGATCAGCCGAAGATCTAGCAACACTATTATACCAGTTCGGATACTAAGCCGGTTTTATCTTGATTGTCTAAAATAATATTCACCTGCTCATCTGCTAACCTATTTAGTTCGCGTGGTATGTGCGTAAAGCTGACTTTTTCGAAACCATTTATTAGTTCGGTAATCGCTTGGTGTATAGGCCACAAATCGCGATTACGAATTTTATAAATACCATTCATTTGATTTGCAACAAGCAAGCTATCCATTAGTATGTGCACCTTTTTGTATTTCATTTTTACTGCCTTTTCTAATGCCATTTTTACTGCCTGATATTCGGCTTGGTTATTTGTAGTAATACCTAAATAACCACCCCCCTTATCAATAGTCTCGCCTTGCAAGTCGGTGATTATGTAACCGGCTGCCGAAGGGCCAGGGTTCCCGCGCGAACCACCGTCTGTATATATTTTTACCTCTGTTATATTTGTTGTATTATTTACTTCTTTATCTGGAGGTTTATCACCTAAATAATCAAATTTTATTATTTTTACAATGTTGTCTGGAGTGATATTGGAGCCATAGTATTTACGGAACAAATTTGTAATTTCTTGTGGGTTATCGGGGCCACCATGAATGGACTTGTCGTCATCATTTAGATTGCAAATCTTCTTCATTATCACTTCGTTTATTTTGGCAAAGCCAAACGTTTGGCCTGTGTCGCTAATTACGAACTCTACCATGTCATCAACACCAAGTTGTTTATCGTCAAATAGTCGCCAAGTAGATTTTTTTAACCCACTTTTTATTGGATTTACCAAGTCTGATGCAAATTTTAGTGTCTTCATTTTTGCCTGTTATACATAATATATTACCTTAGACCTGCCTAACGCAGTCTATTATAACGGATAAGAGTTATAAACATTCCATATTAATCACAAAATCCACCCTTTTGGTTAGACTAAATACTTTAAAGATTTTCTAGTGGGATGCCAGTTTTTTTTGAAACTTTACGAGCCCAATCTAGTAATCTTGCAAATTGATTATCACGAGCTAGTTGCTCAGTTTCATATCTATCTATGCGCATAACAAATGCATCTATTGTATTTACCAGATGGTTGTATTTGATATTTAAATCATCTAGCTTTTCGTCAAATCCAGTTATTTTGGTTTCTACATTACTAAGCTTAATATCAAATTGGTCCATTCGGGTATCGAATTGGTCCATTCGGGTATCGAATTTGTCCATTCGGGTATCGAATTTGTCCATTCGGGTATCGAATTTGTCCATTCTCGCGTCAACACCATCAAATCGATCGGTAACATCATTGGCAAACTTACCCAACATTATCATTATTTTGTCGGTAGATTTGTTTACTATCTCTTTAACATCTTCTTTGGTTGCGTATGTTTGAGCTTTCATCTTAGCAATATTATAACATGGGTGATACCTATAGTATCGTTTCGGAATTTCTAACATCAAAGGTAACGACACCCTAAAAAATTATATGTAAACTCCATGCCCTAAACTAGTAGGGAGATCAGAGAATAAGTTAAGCAAGACAAATATACACATGTTTATTATGGCTAGCAATGACTTGGATTGAGCAGAGTACTCATGCCTCTTCCCAAATTTCTGCGGTAAGTATACCGCGCTCTTTTAGTTTATCAGTGGTCGTAAACCGTATATGTGGCCGATCCTTATCTTCATAGTCCCAGATATCTGCAATCAGCCCTTTGGTGCTTCGTTTGGCATAGATTAAATCCGTCAGGTTGGCACAGACCAATAAGACAGTAGGCAGAGGGTCACCGTAGGTTTCAGTCTCCCACTCGCCCATCTCTTCATCCAAGTACTCAATATACTTCTTCAATCTGTTGCGCAACCGATAACGAGGTAGGGTGACATCAAAAATCTCCAGCAGGTAGCTTTCAACTACTCTCGGCTCACTAGTTCCTTCGTGCAGGTCTTTAGAAAAGCATAGTTGTGGATGAATCAGCTCACTGTCGCTCAAGAATTGATAATAGCTATCTCCTGAATAGTCAGCCTCTGTTTCATAAAAGTAATATATATCAGGTTCTGGGTAGTTATCTTCTTCCCGAGCATCCTCAAGATTCACGCAACAATCTGCAACGAGCGAACAACGGTTAATAAAAGTTTGGCTCCGTTGATGCTCGCGATATCTCTTACGTAATTCTTCAATAGGATGAGAATATATATTCTGTAAATGCCGAATGCCATTAATCCCTAAGTAATAGATGGCTGGCTTTGTTTTATCAGCAAAGTGGTCTTTGTTGTAAATCCAGATAATGTAATCTTTATCTCTTAAGTTTTTGAGCCACAGATTAATTGTTTTCTTGTCTTTGTGTTTTAGCATTGTTTGTATTTGTATTCTGTTTAAGAATCTATGGGTATATAGCAAGTCTAGAATTTCTTTTTGTTTCTGAGTTATTTTTGGGATTTGTAGTACTTTCATTTTGCCAAACCCTCCTACACCACTATATATAAAGGTAAGTACCACTATATATGATAAATAACAGATAGACACAAGCGCAATATTGCCCTCGCCCATGAGGGCAAGAAAATAGTAGCGTTCAATTTAAGAAAAACGAGTTATAGGATAAAACGTAGGGGTTAGTTACTTTTACTAAAGGCAAGTTATTGTTGCAGGGTTTAGCTGTGCAAACAAAAAGTACCCGCTTATTTATTAGCTTAGGAAAGGCGAATAACCTAAGTGTTGAACGGGTACTAATTGTTTTTGTTATGCGATCAGCTGGCTATATAAGCCAAAAGATCACTTTTGTTTTAGGGTTTTTGTTTTTTGTTT
>CAZIHK010000030.1:0-2609 GCA_964539035.1 uncultured Candidatus Saccharibacteria bacterium
TCCGCAAACCTCGCAAAACAGCTACTTTTAAAAGCAAGTCGCCGGCTTTGATGCGGGTAACAAACAACCTAAAGAATAAAGTCTATGAAAAACCAGCTCCATTTAAGAGAGGGGTTTGTGTAAAAGTAACGACTAAAACCCCAAAAAAACCAAACTCTGCACTTCGCAAAGTAGCTCGTGTTCGATTGAACAATGGTTACGAAGTTTGGGCATATATCGGTGGTGAAGGTCATAATCTGGAAGAACACGCTGTTGTGTTAATTAGGGGTGGTCGTGTCCCTGATTTGCCTGGTGTTAGATATCACATAGTACGCGGCAATCTTGACTTGCAAGGTGTTAGTAACCGCAAACAAGGCCGCAGTAAGTATGGAGCTAAGAAGAGTTAATTATTAATATTAGTGGCTTTCGTAACCCCCCATTATTTATGGGAGACGGAAGAGGAAAGGAACGGTTCAAAAATGCCACGAAAAAAAACTAAGAGTTTGGTGCGAGAAATACCACCAGATCGCAAGTATAAAAACATTAGAGTTCAAAGGCTTATTAATCGTATAATGCTTAACGGCAAAAAACAACTTGCCGAAAGAATTGTTTATGAGGCTATGGACAAAGCGGCTATTAAGCTAAAAGCCGAAGACCAATTAGAAGTATTAAATAAAGCTCTGGATACAGTAAAACCAAACGTTGAGACTCGCTCTCGTCGTGTCGGTGGTGCTAATTATCAAATTCCATTTGAAGTCAGAGGCCAAAGACAGATGCACTTAACGCTGATGTGGTTTGTGGCGGCAGCTAGAGCGCGTAAGGGTATGCCTATGGCAGATAGAGTGGCTGCCGAAATTGTTGATGCCTGTAATGGCACTGGTGCAGCAGTTAAAAAGCGTGAAGATACCCACAAGATGGCAGAAAGTAACCGAGCTTTTGCTCACTTTGCCAGGACTTAAAGAATGGCACAGCAAAAACTTTTTAATTTATCACCGAAACCAAAAGTTGAACCTGCAAACCAAGACAGCATACATCCGTATATCAACGCTCGAATTGTTGGTACAAAATATTATGGAGTTCTAGAACTTGACCCAAACGGTTTTGATTGTTATGTGCAATTACCCCAGTTAGAAGATTTACAAATTGAAGCCGACTATGAAGATAGATTATCTAGTGCTACAGATTTTGTATCTATTGGTAAGAAATCAATTGTTGAGGTTGAAGAAGTTTATAATGGCAGGACAGTAGAGGATACTTTATTAGTTAAGGTGGATCATGAATTCAAACCAGCAAAAACTACGGTTGTAGAGCTTGCCAGTAGACCAATAGTACGAGAATTGCAAGATAAAGATGCAAAAGAGCTAACCCGCCAAAAAGCAATTTTGAAAGCAGTTAAATATACTTTAAATTGGATGGTTGAACTCGAAAGCCAAGGAGAAATAGAGGTTTATGAATAAAGAAATAATACCTATAGAAATTGAAGAAGGCCACCATATATTCCCGGCAGAAGAAAGTGATATCCCCAATATTAAGCTAGAGCAATTAAAAGATGGTGTAATCGTAAACAAATATCGAGGATTTTTGGGAAAAGATGGAACAAACGCACTAGTAGATGATCAAAATATATTCTACGTAGACATCCTAGATGAACCAAAAGATAAGATGCTAGTAAAAATAGGCAAAGATGGTAACACTTGGTTTGAAGTACAAGCATCAAACGAGGAGTTGAATGAATATCATATAGTTCGTTATACGGTTGCAATGTTGCATAGACATATTAAATCTAAAAGATTAGAAAGATAGCTAGAAGGATAAATAAATGGCAAGTAAAAAATATCCATTAGAAAAGGTACGTAATATCGGCATTATTGCCCATATCGACGCAGGTAAAACTACTGTTACCGAAGGGATACTGTATCGTACAGGTTTAAAGCACAAAATTGGTGCAGTTCACGAAGGCGAAACTACAACTGACTGGATGGCTCAAGAACGTGAACGTGGTATCACGATTGTATCTGCAGCTGTCACTTGCTACTGGCGCGATCATCAAGTGAACATTATTGATACACCAGGGCACATTGACTTCACTGTTGAAGTAGAGCGCTCGTTACGAGTTTTAGATGGTGCAGTGGTGGTTTTTGATGGTAAAATGGGCGTAGAAAGCCAAAGTGAAACAGTTTGGCGCCAAGCCGATAAATACAAAGTCCCCCGGGTATGTTTTATAAATAAAATTAACCAAACGGGTGGAGATTTTTATAAAAGTTTAGATAGCATTCATCACCGTCTAAATAAGCATGCTTTCCCAGTCCATTTGCCAATTGGCTTCGAACAAGGTATCAACGGTCTAGTTGATCTTATTACACTCAAAGCATACACCTATAAAGAATTTACCGATAAAGAGCTAAAAGAATGTGAAATACCTGCCGATATGCAGGATAAAGTTAATAAATATCGTTCTTTGTTAATTGAAAATGCTGTTACCGAGGATGATGAAATACTAGAAAAGTATCTTGATGTTGGTGAAGAAGGTTTAAGCCAAGAAGAAATTATAAAAGCAATTAGGGCTGCGGTTTTAAGTGGTAAATTTTACGCGGTGAGCGGTGGTGATGGTCGTGGAGTGATTGTCGAAA
>CAZIHK010000031.1:0-2580 GCA_964539035.1 uncultured Candidatus Saccharibacteria bacterium
CGTATATACAAATCACATCTTTATCTTTTTGGTTAATAATCGTATCGATAGCGATGGCTGTTTTGCCAGTTTGGCGATCACCAATAATAAGCTCTCTTTGCCCTTGGCCAATGGGGATGACAGAGTCGATTGCTTTAACACCTGTTTGTAATGAAACTGATACTGATTTACGTTCGATAACCCCTGGCGCAGCTTTCTCAACAGTTTGATATTTATCTATTTTAATATTACCCTTTTCGTCGATTGGCATACCAAGCGGATCTATTACACGTCCGATTATTTCATCAGATACAGGCACTTCTAGTACTTTACCGGTACAACGGACTTCGTCACCTTGGGATATTAGCTCACTACCTCCGAGCACTACAACACCGACTTGATCTTCTTCGAGATTTAAAGCTATACCGTATATCCCACTCTTAAACTGGACCATTTCAAAAGACATAACCTCGCTTAGACCAGATACTTTTGCAATACCATCAAATACCGAAATAACTTTACCAAAATTAATAGTTTTAGGGTCTGGTTTGTAGACTTCTAATTCTTCTGTAAGTTTTTTTATTAAATATTGTCCGCTGTCAATCATCTGAAAATTCCTTGTTATTAATTAACTTGTACTTTAACTTTTAAGTCCTTGGTCTGGCTAATGCGTGTAGCTATTGAATTATCTATTATATTGTCACCCATTTTCACTATTATTCCACCAATAATTTCTTGGTCTATCATAAAATGCATTTGGCTAACTTTTATGCTGAGGGCGTTTGCTAAATCTTGCTTTTGATTAAGGCTAATTCTATCAGCTGTAATAATAGTTATATACGAGTCTGCTAGTTTAATTTTGGAGCTCAACGCCCTTAGAATTGCTTTGCTACGATTGCCATAAATTTTAATAGTTGCTGCTACAATTTTATCAATTTCACTAGCAGACTTGCCGTTACTGTATTGCAAAATATTTTTTGCGATAGCACTGTTGCTAGCCATCTGATTTTGCCTTCTTTATCTGGATAACTGTATCGCCTATAGTTTTTTTGTCAATCGCAACACTTTTATCATTGGCAATTAGCTTTAAAGCTTCTGATACTAGGTCAGCAACTTCTGATTGAACCTCAGCTAGCATCATTTTTTTCTGGGATACAATATCTAACTTTGCTTGGTCAATAATCCTATCAACCTTCTTTTTGGCCTCATCATGCATATTCTTATCTAAAGCTATTGACTGTTCTTTAGCTTCAGCTATGATTGCATTTGTCTTATTATCTGCATCGACTAGTTTTTGTTCTATTTCTTGCTCTACCGTTACAAGCCTAGCTTCTACCTTTTTGGCATCATCAAGACTTTTGCTAATTTTACTAGATCTTTCGTTTAAAATCTTTAGTACCGGCCTATATAAAAATTTATACAAAATAATAAATAGCAAAATAAAGTTTACTAATTGTGCAATTAGTAGCTTATAATTTACGCCTATACTGTTTAGTGCCTCTAGCATATTGCTTTTATACGAATTTAATAATTAGGGCAATGACTAAGGCATATATAGCGATAGCTTCAGTAAAGGCTCCCATTAAAATCATGTTTGCCTGTATTTTACTTGTAGCTTCAGGGTTTCTACCGATAGCCTCTAAGCCTTTACCAGCTAAGATTCCCAGTCCTATACCTGGCCCTAAAGCTCCTAGCCCAATCGCTAACGCTGTTGCAATATATTTTGCTGATTCTGGTTCCATTATTTTCCTCTCTTTAATCCGCTTTAATATTTAAAATTATTGCCTTAACTATTATCTAATCATATTTATCTCCTAGAAAATCCATTATTGATGTGCTTCTATCATGGCCATTTTAATAAATACCAGTGTAAGCATTGTAAACACTAACGCCTGTATAAAACCTACAAATATCTCCAAGCCATAAAAAGGTACCGGTATAACGTATGGGATTAGCGAAGTGATTACTAATAATAAAACCTCACCAGCAAAAATGTTACCAAATAGCCTAAAAGAGAAAGAAATAACTTTGATGAATTCAGACATTAGTTCTAAAATGCCAACAAAAAAAAGTATCGGCGAGCTAAAATTTAAAAACTTTTTAGCATAACCCCTCATACCGACTACACCGATGCCAATTAACTGAATAGCTATAACAGACACTATTGCTAGCATTAGGGTAGTGTTTAAATCTGCTGTGCCAGCTCTGAAAAATGGTACCAAGACTTTTTCACCTTCTTTTATCTCGTTTACACCAATACTACCGAAACCAGGCAAAAGTCCAGCCCAGTTATTTATAATTACAAACAAAAAAAAGGTCGCTATAAGAGGAAATATTTTATTAGCTATCCTTTTGTTATCTACTACACTATGCGTTAACTTGTGCAATGCTTCTACAACCATTTCTAATATATTTTGTAAACCGGTTGGACACTGCTTCATTTTTCTAGTTCCCCAAATGCAGATCACCGCCAACCCTAACATCACTGCAAAAGTTGCCAGCATGCTATTTGTGACAGGGAAGCCTCCAATTTCAAATACTTTTTCAGCGCTAATTGATATATGCATCAGTTTTTACCTGGCAATTGCCGTTTCACTAATC
>CAZIHK010000032.1:0-2645 GCA_964539035.1 uncultured Candidatus Saccharibacteria bacterium
GTATATGGCGTTATTGATGAAGGCTATGTAGGCGGTAACAGCAGAGCTGCTACTTCAGGCACCCAGCCTGGCGTTACTAAGAAAACCAATAACGGTTTAACTGGTGGCAATGAATCTACTAACCGTTTAGGCGTAAGAGGTAATGAAGATTTAGGCGGCGGTATGTCTGCTTTCTTCACATACGAAACCGCAATTACTGCGGATGGTGATTCAAGCGCTACAACAGGTTTGTTCTCCACTACTCGTCAAGCATTTGTAGGCTTGAAGAAAAATGGAATTGGTCAAGCTGCTCTAGGTACACAGAACACCGTAATCTATGACGCTATTTTGGCTACAGCACCAACTGGTGTTAACAATATTACTGGTAGCTTGGTAGATAACATGTCTACAAAAGGCATCGGAACTGCGGCGATCACGAGTGGTCTTGGTAATACTACTGGTTACGAAACTCGTATTGGCAACACTATTGGTTTGAAATCAGATAGTTTTGCTGGCTTTAATCTTCGCCTTCAGTTAACTGCACAGAGCACTAATACAAACCAAACTGCTACTGGTGGTGCAGGTAACGGTACAGGTGGTCCAAATAACGTATCTGGCTCAGCTGTTGGAGTTGACTACGCTTGGCAGAAGTTGTTTTTGACAGCTAACTACCAGAGCTACACAGCTTCATCTAATACCAATGCTCAAAGCACTGCTCCAATTCTGTTTGGCTCAACTTCAGCTACTGCTGGCGGTTCTACAAACGCTCTTGGTGTTAACGTAAAAGATGATGGTCAGTACTATGCTGCAACTTATGACTTCGGTGTTTTGAAGGGATTTGTTCAGTACATCAATCGTAAGGCTACTTCCCAATCTCAACAAAATGCTTACAGCAAATTCACTGCTCAGCAAGTTGGTGTTCGTAGCTTCATTACGCCTGCACTTGAAGGTTGGATTGCTGGCTCTATGGGTAAATATCAATCATTGCAATCAGTTACTACAGGCGCAGTTACTTACACGCCTGGCCAGTCTAACCTGACTGCGATGCAAGTTGGTGCTAACTACTTCCTTAGCAAGCGTACAAACTTGTATGCAATCTATGGTCAGACAGCTTCATCTAACGTAGCATTAACTAATGGTGCTAATACAACTAGTGCTAACGTTAACAACTATGCACTTGGTATTCGTCACACTTTCTAATAGTTTGTTGATGCCGGTTTTATAGGCATAGTTTGATAAGTAGTGAAAAACACCTGCCTTTGGCAGGTGTTTTTTTATTTGGGCAACTTTATTTTTGACCTGCTCTAGTTAATATTGCTCTAAGACCATTGCCAATTACAACAGGTAATGAAAGCTTTTCATAACGAAGACTTCGTTGGGGCCGAGAAAATACTGAGGAGCATTATGGTTTAATGCGAGCAACTTTATCGGTGATTTAGGAGAGTTTAAAAAAAGCGCTAAATTATTATGAATAATCTATTCAATTAAGCCCTGACTATATCTAGATGTATGAGCGTTATTAAGCAGATTTGGCGCTAGATTACATCTTTATATTGGCTAGTTTGGCGAGAAAGGCTAGATTAAACCCTAAAAACCTGCTAAAAAAGAGCAATTGCATCAAAGCTGTTTTAATTAATTTTTTGGTTTTCAAAAGGATCCACATGAAAATGAGCAAGTTAGCATTAATCTCTTCAATTACATTCGCCCTGACCGCAACCTTTGCTGGCGCCTCATCTGTACTAGCTGCAAGCGCAACCTTGGATAAGATCAAATCTTCTGGCGCAGTGACGATGGGGGTTCGTGAATCATCTATTCCAATGTCTTACACCACTGGCGATAGCCGTTTTGATGGTTATCACGTTGAAGTTTGTCGCATGATTCTCAATGATATTAAATCTAAGCTTGGGATGAGTACACTTCGCATTAATTATCAGCCAGTAACTTCACAAAACCGCGTGCCTTTAGTGCAAAACGGGACTGTCGATATTGAGTGCGGCACTACTACTAATAATGCCGGTCGCGCAAAAGATGTCAGCTTTGCAAATACGCTATATGTGGAAGAGGTTCGTATTGCTGTTAAAGCTAATTCAGGAATCAATTCTATTTCTCAATTGGCAGGCAAAAAAGTGGCTACCACTACTGGTACGACCTCCGTACAGTTGTTACGCAAACATGAAAAAGCGAATAATGTAAATTTTGATGAAGTTTATGGCAAAGACCATGCGGATAGTTTCTTGTTATTAGAGTCTGGCCGTGCTGATGCCTTCGTGATGGATGGTTCAATTTTGGCTGGTAATATCGCTAATGCTAAGAATCCTAAAGATTATAAAATTGTTGGCGAAGTTCTCAGTACTGAACCTATTGCAATTATGGTACGCAAGGATGACCCAGAGTTTTTAGCAGACGTGAATGCTGCAATTGCTAAGATTGTTTCTAATGGAAGCATGCCTGGCTTATGGAACAAGTGGTTCCTTTCCCCAATCCCACCTAAAAATGCTGTCGTTGGCTTAGAGCTATCTCCAGCAACAAAAAATGCCTGGGCTAACCCAAATAGCAAACCGGCTGAAGATTACCAGCAAAAGAAATAAAGCAATACATTCATTACTCGCATAATTTTTATTTCATTTATTCCTAAAGGCGGGTAAGCGGATGTCTTTAGATATGGG
>CAZIHK010000033.1:0-3671 GCA_964539035.1 uncultured Candidatus Saccharibacteria bacterium
ATCAATATATTTTTCTTGGGTAGGGGATACTTCTGTATCATTTTCGTCTATATCAATATCATCAACATTAATTAATAGGCCAACATTATCCACTAGTTCGGTCAATGAACCGTAAGCGGGGCCAACTACCGGAGTACCAGAAGCCATAGATTCTGCTGCAACTATGCCGAAAGGTTCAGGCCATAAATTGGTCATCATTGTTGCCTTGGCATTACGAAAATATTTTGCCTTAGCGCTTGTAGTTATCTCACCAATTATCATATCTTTAGGATTAACATTCGGTTTAATAAATTTGTTAAAGTAATCAATCTCATGCTTTTCTACTTTTTTACCGTATAGATAAATCGGCATGTCAATTCTATGCGCAACCTCTAGGGCAATATGAGGACCCTTTTCCATACAATACCTACCAACCCAAAGTAGGTAGTCATTTGCTTTTTTGCCATCTTTTGGCGGGTGGTAAAATTTTATATCTACCGCATTATATACGGTTCCCAAATGCTGATGGCCTGCAATATGATCCAAAAACCTTCGAGCTTGATCTTTACTGATACTTACAAAAAAATGCCCGGCAATAGAAAGCTCTTGTATGAGTTGGGGCAGATGGTCTTTTGCAGGCCCATGCAAGGTCTGTATAACAGGGATACTACCTGTATTAATTAAATCCTCGTTATCTAAAATTATATCTGCTTTGAATATATACTTTGAATTATTTTTACGCATTTTATGTGCATGAACTGCCAAGGTATGATCCCAAATTACATCTGGTTTCAGCTCTAAGGCCTTTTTATAAGCCAAGGCGTTGCAAGTCTTTTCTTTTTCGAATGACACACCTTGGCCAAGTGCTTTTTTGCATGTAGGCACTAATTTCGCTGAAGTTATTGAATCACCAGAAGCCAATAGATACACATCGTGGCCTCTTTTAACCATTTCGTCGCATGCGATTGAAACTACATTTTCTATACCTCCATATTTTTGTTTTAATCCCAAAATTGGGATGACAACAGGGGATATTATACAAATTTTCATTACTTTACCACCGAATCGTTTATTTAATTAAGAGTTTGGGGTTGATTTATTCCAACATTTATTTTGTAAATATATAATACCACAGTTTGTATGATTCAACCATTTTAACAGCCCTGGTGCTGGTTTTAGGACAACTCAATATATTCGTTGATTTGATGCAAATATTATTAATAATTAGGTGCATGCTTTTAATCTTTAATGTTAAAATTAAGATGAAAGGGGTAATAAATGAGAGGACCAATAGATTTTATAATAGTCGAGTTTGACGGCAATAATTTTAGAGGCGAGATAATCCAAGAATTAGAAATCGCAGTTAGGAACAAAGTTATTGACGTACTAGATATGGCAATGGTGAGTAAAGATAGCGATGGCAATGTAGAGGCAATTGAGCTAAGCAATCTAGATAGTGACTTAATCCGTGTTATTAAAGCATCCAAAGATTCTGGCACTGGTTTAATAACAGACGAAGATGTTGCTGAGGTTGGTGATGTTCTAAAAAATAATTGCTCTGCTGGGCTTTTGATAATAGAACAGCTTTGGGCAAAAGGCCTTAAAAAAGCCATTATCGATACCGGGGGTAGGCTTATATCCGAAGGCCGTATACACCCAGATGCTACAAAAGAGCTTAATGGAAAAGAGGAGGAATAAAATGCCAGGATTATTAAGAGGCATGGCCCGAACAGCAGTAGTTGTAGGCACAGCTAGCGCAGTTGCAGGTGGAGTACAGCACAGACAACAACAAAGATATGCTGCCCAAGATCAACAACAAGCAGTAGCCGAAGCACCTGCAGCAGCCCAAGAACAATCTCCGGATGATCAATATGCAGAGTTAGAAAAGCTGGGGCAATTAAAGCAAGAGGGTATTTTAACGCAAGAAGAATTTGACGCTAAAAAGAAGCAGATTTTAGGCTTATAGTAGGTTGCCTGTAGTCAATATAAAAAACCGCCATTAAGGCGGTTTTTTATATTGACTACAGTTATTTTTTGCGAGTATAATCAATCACATTAAACAAGGAGTGCGGGATGCTTGGACCAATTGACTATATAGCGGTAGGCTTTGAAGGTAACGACTTTGACGGCAGTGTGCTGTCAGAGCTAGTAAAAGCCACAGAGAGTTGCTAGGCCCCGTAGTGCAGGGCGAAATTAATGTTTTGCGAGATACACTAGACAACGCTGGCATCACCGCTCCAGAAATATTACTTGGTAAAAGTAACCAAAACTTTTCTAGTAATTCATAGATCACTTTAAAATAGCAATATTCTTACATACTTTTAATATTTTACCTAGACAAGTTTTTTATCGGGTATGTTGCGAGACAAGGCAAGCGTAAATATTGCGACAACAACCAAAAAGAACATAGATGATCTTAGGCTATCTATTTGTGATGTTTTGTAATCTTCGCTAATCGATTGCGCCTGCGATTCAGATAGACCTGCTTTTACGGCGTAGCTCTCTACTTGGTCGGCAGTTACTATTGGTATACCAGCTTTAGATTTTGTTTCAACTTGAGACTTCACACTACTTGGCACATCAGGGTTAGAATTAATTGCATTTACAAATCCAGTAGTTAAAGATGCAATCATAACCGAGCCAATAATTGCAGTACCTAGCGAAGAGCCAAGGTTTTGCATTGTACCTTGTAGCCCTCCAACTTCGCTAGATTTAGAATCATCAACAGCCGACATATTGACATTGCCTATCTGTGAAGCTAGAAGACCCAAACCTGAGCCGACAATAAACATAGATGCACCGAACAAAAAGCCTTTAAGCTCTGGGTTTATAGCACCCGTTAAAACAAGAGCCCCAAATATTAGCATTAATTGTCCAATCCTTACTATTTTTTTTGGGCTGAACCAGCTTATAAGTTTTGAACCAGCTAACGAGAAAAGTACAATACCGATAGAAAGTGGGAATATTTTTTTACCAGTTTCTAGTGCGTCATAGCCAAGTACCATTTGCAAGTATATTGGTATTACAAAAAATATTGCTGCCGTAATTAAATACTGCCCACTAAGTACCGCGACTCCAGAGCGCAATGCCTTGATTTTTAGCATAGATACGCGGAGCAGAGGATTGCGGTTACTCAATTCCAGCTTTTCTTGGCGTTTATAGAAGTAATACAAGATTATTATTCCGATAATTATAAGGTAGGCAACGATTGATATACCCAAAGGGGCTATTTCGTGCCCGGCAATTTCTGGCTTTGTCATAGGTACAATCCAGCCCCATGTTTTGCTCTGTAAAATACCAAATACTAATAGAACCATACCACTAGCAGAGAGTAATACACTAGGTATATCGAGCTTAATTTTTTGTAATATCTTTTTCTCTTTCAGTGTAAATGAGTACAAAAATACTAAGGCCATAATTATTGTTTCGGCAACAAAAACATAACGCCAAGAGTAGTATGTAGTTAAGTAACCCCCGATTAACGGCCCAAGAGCAACTGCTATACCGCTAGCTGCACCAATAGCCGTGTAACCAACTACTCTATCTTTACCCTTATAATGCATAGCAATAAGTGCTGCCGTAGCCGGTATCACAAGTACAGCACCTAAACCTTCAATAATTGACCACCCCAAAAAGAGCACCCCAATAGATGGACTCAAGGCCGTGATCATCGAGCCAACACCATATATTAC
>CAZIHK010000034.1:0-2510 GCA_964539035.1 uncultured Candidatus Saccharibacteria bacterium
CTATAAAGAATAATAATGCTGCCAAAAATACATAAGACCAATCGGCAATATTTAGCGGGGCTGAATTAAATATTTTTTGAATCCATGGGTTATAAACGATATTTAAAATACAAAATATTGATAGAGCGATAGCAAACCAAAGATGCAGGTTAGTAAACATATACCTAGATATTGTGAAGCTTTGGCTGCGCCTTATTAAGATGTTAATTATTTGGCAAGATACTATAGTGACGTAAGTTAAAGTGATTGCCGTTGCGTAAAGATGAGTATTCTGTAAATATGCTGAAGGCTCGATATTATTGCGATGAGCAAAATATAAAAAATTAGCATAGGCCAAGCCACCCATTATTGAACCCGTGACTACTAGGTCGGCAATGGCGTAACGATTAAAGATGTGCTCTTTTATTGATCTTGGGTATTCTTTCATCAATGCTTTTTCGGGCGTATCCCAGCCTAGTGCTGCAATCGGGAACAATTCTGCTATTAGATCGATTGCAAGGATTAAAACGACTGATATGGCCGCTGGGATGCCAAACAAACTCGCTGCCGCTAGACCTGTTAATACTAAGATAAGCTCGCCAAAGTTTGATGTTAAACATGATAAGGTAGCCTTTTTAATATTCTGGAACACTCCCCTCCCTTGTTGGATTGCGCTAACTAGAGTGTGAAAACTGTCATCGAGTAGTATTATTTCGGCCGACTGTTTGGCGACATCTGTACCTATTTTGCCCATAGCAACGCCAATGTCTGCTCTTTTTAAAGCTGGGGCATCATTTATGCCGTCGCCTGTTACAGCCACAACATGATTGGCAGACCTAACTAAATCAACAATACGTAGTTTATCCTCAGGTGAGACTCGCGAAAATATTATGCTGCCTTTTAGTACTAACTCTAAAATCTGGTTATCTGGCATTTTTGGCAGCTCTTCGCCGCCAACTACAATAATATCCTCTGCTTTGTCGGCTAACTTTGCTCTTACTGCGATAGCTTTAGCGGTTGGTGCATAATCGCCGGTAATAATAGAAATCTTAATATGGGCATCACGGGCAGCTTGCATAGCCTCTGCTACTTCTGGTCTGACTGGATCTATCATTGATACCAAGCCCATATATATTAAATCATGCTCGACGACATCAGGATCGTGAATTTTATAATCAGTTTTAGGTGACAACTCTTTATAGGCATAGGCTAAATTGCGCATAGCTTTGTTGGCATACATATCATTTTGGCTGGCGATAAGATTGCGATCTGAAACTGTAATTGGCCTTACTTTGTCTTTGCATAAGATGTGGCTGCATTTATCAAGAATTGTCTCTGGGGCACCCTTTACAAATACTGTTAATTTGCCCTCGTATTGCCTGACAGAGCTCATTCTTTTACGCGCTGAATCAAACGGGAATTCTTTTAATTCTGGGCTAGATTCGTCTAGCGCATTTGTATCAATACCAGCTTTTCTGGCTAGAACCACTAATGAGCCTTCTGTTGGGTCGCCTAGACAGTACCAGCTGTTGTGATGTGCATCGGGTGGTACTACACGGGCATTGCTTGCGAAAAAGCCTGTTGCGAAGAATCTATTAAGGGTCTTTAATTCTTTGTTGCCTAGTGCCATGCCATTTTCGTGGTGTATTTGGCCGTTAGTCTCATACCCGCTACCAGAAACTACATAATGTTGGTCGAGCATGGTGATTTGCTCTACTGTCATCTCATTTTTTGTCAAAGTACCGGTTTTGTCTGTACAGATTACACTAGTGGCACCAAGAGTTTCTACTGCGCTAAGTTTTTTAACTAAAGCTCGGCTTTTAGCCAACTTATTGGCAGCTTGGGCTAAAGAAGTATTAACTTCTGCTGGTAAGCCTTGCGGGATCATGGCAGATGCTATACCAATTGCAAATATAAAAGCATCTTTGATGCCTAGATGTGCACCAAGGGATATTGCAACCAGTATGATTGCCAAGATAACTGTAGCAATAGTAATACGGCTTGCTAGATTATTCATCTCGCGTTGCAGTGGTGATAGACCAGGTTTTGTAGCTTGGCTTAAATTGGCGATGCGTCCGAGCTCGGTCGTCATACCAGTATCGATTACAATACATTTTGCGTTACCACTCGCTACGGTAGTACCCATAAATACAAGGTTCCTACGATCGCCAATACCAGTGATGCCTCTTATAATGTGCGTGAATTTACGGCTAGGGTTTGACTCACCAGTTAGGGCAAAATCATTAGTTGCTAGTTCCTCTTCATCGAATATTCGGCCATCAGCAGGTACAGAGTCGCCTTCTTCTACATACATAATGTCACCAGGCACTATAGTTCCGGCTGCAATAATCTGTAATTTACCATCTCGATAAACTTTTGCTTCTGCAACAACTAAAGCTTTAAGGCTGTCCATTATCTTTTCGGCTTTGAACTCTTGAAAGAAACCAATTGATGCATTGATTAATACAATGGTTATTAAAATGACGGCAGTTCTAACATCACCAAGATAAATTGACAGAACTGAACTGATA
>CAZIHK010000035.1:0-9208 GCA_964539035.1 uncultured Candidatus Saccharibacteria bacterium
AGATAGGTAGTCGTACCACCTGTTCGCCCATCACCACCACCACCGCCACCGTTAGCAGAAGTCGCACCATAAGTACTGGCATAAGATGCTCCCGTACCACCCTGCATGGATGACCCAGCTGTACCCCCAACATTTGTTGAAGTACCGGCACCGCCACCTGACCCAGCCAATCCGGCACCGCCACCTGTAGTTGTGCTATTACCAGAACCAGCTACTCCACTAGTACCACCACCGGCACCGCCTGCAGATCCAGCTGCTCTTGTTGCACTACTGGTATCACCGTTTCCGCCTCCGCCTCCGCCTCCGCCTGCTGTAATTACTAAAGCTGTGGTCGTTCTTTTTACTCCGCTATAGCCACCACCCGAACCACCATCGCCCATATATCGGCTGGCTGTATATCCACCACCAGCACCGCCACCGCCAATAAAAACATTCAGCGATTCACCGGGAGTTACCGTAATTGTTGCCGCGGTATAACCTCCACCCCCTCCGTTGCCACCTACACGATCTGTTGATGACCCTCCACCACCAGCACCGCCACCCCAAGATTTTATAATTAACGAAGTTACACCAGCTGGCACACTGTAGGTGTCTGTACCGACAGTTGTATAGCTTGTAGTTACTGTATCTGACTTTTTGCCACCTACAGCATATACATAGCCACCAGCCACAGCCGTGCCTTGGTCCCATCGACCTTCGTTTAATTGCATACCAGCACTCCAGGCATCAAATCGTGCGCCGGTAGTTTTACCTTTTTGTATCAGCTCGTTATCTACATCAAAATCTATATTACTTTCGTTATTACCACGCATTAATTTGGCAGCGGTTTCTATATATACGCTAGGGTCAATACTTGCTGGATAAGAGATATCTTTTAGACCTTTTGTATACACCGTTAGCTCGTTACCCTGTAAATCAAACCAAGCTTTGGCACTACTCATTTTACGATGGCTGTCTAAAACATAAGGCGCTGGGAAGCTAAAAAGCAAGTTAGTTTTAGCGCCATTTTGGCGGGCTTGTTCTAATAGTTTTGCGTCTTTTTCGGTAGCGGCTGTTACATTACCTAGGAGTTTTAAATCTACCCCGTATATTGCTAAAGATCCATCATTTTCGATACGTGCCTCTGTACCGCTATCTAGCTTTAGATTATAAGTGTATTTTAGGCTGTCACCCTGATAATCTTCTAATATAATATCTTCTTTCATACCTATCGAACCTAAGGTATAGACTTTGGCTGCTTTTTTGCCATAAATTGGGTATATTACCCTGTTATCTTGCTTTTTTGGTTCTTGCAACTTTATGTCAGGTGTAATATTAAAACTAGCTTTGCTTTTAGGGTCGATAATATCTACACCTTTTTTAATATCACTATAAAAATTGGCACTAAATTTTGGGCTGGCAACTAACCCTCCCACCTCTTGAGATGGTTGATAGTCTTTGTTGTAAACGTAGGCTTGCGTCTTTATATCGTACTTCAAGCTTTTGCCCAGTAAGGGTGATGTTTCTTTCAGTAATTTCTCGGCCCTAGCGGAGATGTTATATCTAACCGAGTTCTGGCGATACTCAATAAGCTGTATGAACACCGAAAAAGCAATTATTAACGCCATTAATGATGCTGCTATACGGCTTAATAAACGGTGTTTTTTATAATATCTGGTTGTTTTTTTATATAAAAATAGTAAATAATTTTTAAATCGCTTAATCTTATTTGGTTTATTAATTGCCATCAAATAGCTAGCCCTTTTGGAAGTTACTGTAATATGGGTTTTAGTTAACTTATTTTTAAACATCCCTTTTCACCAGCCTTGTTGGTATCCCCTTATGCTTAATCTATTTTAACAGAGATGGATCAAATAACTTAAGTATCCTTGTTTTGGTGCACCCCTACCTAAGTATTTTGGAGGCAAAGCCTAGTACTTAAATAGGGGCGCTTTTGTTTTTATTGAGTTTTTTTATTTTTGCTTTTTAGCCTGGGGGTATATTTTTGGCAGCCTTGGTCCGCACTTCCGGCGGCCACTTTTTTTGACCCCTTGGCTTAAAGTTTTTGGCCAGGTGCTCTAGCTTTGGACACTATGAGCACAGAAAACCACTTGCGATAAGAGGTCTTCGCCCGCGTAATTTATACGCGTTATCACTGGCTGTTCGGTGGCGAAAGGCCACCGAACGAATGGCTTAGAAGAATAATATTGTTAGTCATAATTATTTGAGTTGGTAGATGGATGTATATGTTCATATGCACTACCTACCCGTCGTCGTAAAGCTTAGTGTGCCCACATAGGCATTGGCATTGCTTTGCGCCTTTACGTTAATCTTAAATATTACGAAAGCATTGGCAGATGATGTACTAAATCCACAACCAGTTGACTCATTCCCGTTGATACCAATGGTTTGCCAAGTATTATCGCTACTTGTGACCGTAGTTTCACCACTACCACATTGGGTTATTGAACCACCCTCACTACGGAACATTTCGTAGCTTACAACACCGTTAGAGGTATCCCGCCTGGCGGTTAGCTGCACGGTATTATCATCGGCAAATGCTTTAAAGCTGGCTGGTAATTGATAAGTTACATAAATACTATAAGTTTGCTGTGAAGCCTGTGGTGATGTCCATTTATAGAAGTTACGAGCCTCACCGCTTGCACACAGATTGGGTTGCCCACCAGAACCATCATTTACGGCAAGCCCACCTCCGCTACCACAAAAATCGGCTGTCATGGTACCTACACCAGGTGATGTACCACCATTTAAAACAGCACCGCTAAATTCTGGGTTTAGGTTAACAATATTATCTGGCGCAGAACCACAAGCGCCCCAACCATCAGATTCGTAACATTGTATTTTACCGGTTGAGGTATCGTAATACATCGAACCAAGATAGCTATCGTTGTTAGCGGCAATTGGAGCGCCAGATGAGCGATCTAATGTAAATAATGTGGCTGGGCCACCCTCGTTGCCACCGCCAATTTGGACGTTTGAGGCCGTATTGCTGTTTAGAGTTATTGAAAGGGCATCAATATATATTGAGCGAGTACCGCCAGGGGCTGCAGCTTGGGTAATTACTAAGTCTGGGTTTGTGGCTATAGTGCCGTCGGTTGTAAATAAACAAGTAATTTTAGTCCAGCTAACGGTAGATAATACTTGGGTATTATAGTCGGTGCAAGACACAAAACTAGCAACGCCACCATCCCTTGAATATCGAACCGTTAAGTCATTTAGACTTCCGTTAGCCCTAGCATACAAAGTTACAAGATACTGAGTGCTAACTTGGGGTGTAATTGACATATTATTTCTGATACCACGGTCTGTACTATTGGTGGTGTCTGCCCTTGCGCTGGCACTTGTGTCATATATAATTGAAGTTTCACGATTAGCCGTAGAACCAGTACCAAAAGCAGTCCAGTTTGTTGCAAAGTTGCCAGCATCGTCTACGCTACCATCGGTTGCATGGCTTATGTCGGCACCAATTGTTACGCTTAAGTTATCTATATAATATGTGCGCCCTGTGGCATCACTTTGCCTAATAAATATGGCGTTAGCTGCTGTAATGCCACTTGATGGGGCTATGAATGTACAAGATACACGAGTCCAAAGCCCCGTAGTTACTGTATGTGCAGTGTCACAGCTTGTGGTGCTGGTATTGGTACCATCCCTTGAATAAACCGTATCCAGCGTTGCGAAACTTGTAGTGCCCCTTACTGCATAAGAGACGGTATATTTTAAGTTAGGTGTTAGCGCTGATGCCAGAGTGTTTGCGGCACCGTGGCTGGTAGTAGTTGTAATTACAGAAACGGATGCAGCACCTGTTGCTATGTAGTTACCTTGTGTTATATGGCGAGATACTGTACCACCGGCTGGTGCTGCTGCCCAAGTAGTAGCTGGGAACGTTGTGCTAGAGCCACCCATTGTTTCGGCACCACCGTTGCTCGAGTATTCTGTAGCATTGTTATTAACACTTAATAGGTTACTGCCGATAGAAGATTGGATCTCTAGCAATGCACCACCAATGATTGGGCTTGTCGAACTATTACGGACTGTTAAGCCGTTAGATGAGGCGCTGTTGTTTAAGACGATTTCAGCACCACCAGCACTAGTTAAGGTGTTGTCGTATGCTGCTTGCAATGTGGTTGAACTACTTGCGCCAGCAGCCGTCCAATCGGTACCGTTCCATATCATAGTGGCGGTAGTGTTTTGGCGCATAGAGATTAAGTTGCCCGTACCACCACCGTTAACAGACAATGAGAAATCATTGGAACCACCATAAGCTGTAACATAAACAATTCGCCCAGCAGTGGTATTTAACGGGTCTGGCAATGTAACTGTTAAGCTTGCAGCGGTTGCATTAATAATGACTGCACCAGTGCTATCAACATTGGCTTGAGTTATTGCACAAGGGGTAGTACCACAATCTTGCCTTGCAGCAGTTGTGTAGGTTGGGGTATCGATAACAACTAAGCCCTTAGTGTTTGCATATGTACCGGTACCGGTACCACCAGTTAAGTAGACGTTGCCAGCATAGTTGTTGCCGCCGACTGCATCGCCACCATACAAATTTAATTGGCCACCGGCACCAGCGGTTAGCGCTTGCCCACCCTTCATAGTAAGTGTCCTGCCAGCACCTGCAGTAGTATTTTGCAAAACCTGGATCGTACGGTTAGCGTTGCCACCAAATTGCAAATCTATGCCAGTAACTGGGTTAACAGCGCCCAAGCCTATACCCACTAACGGGCTATCGGCGTTATTGCTAACCTGGAACAAGCTTGCGCCAATTGTGCCGGCATTGCTACCGCGTACTGCAAATAGTGCAACTGTTGCACCAAGTGGAGTATCAGCATCTTGGATGTCTAATGCGTTGCGCGTGCTATCTAGCTTAATCTCTGGTGTTGTACCACCAACCGAATAATTGTAAGACTCTTGGAGTGAGTTTTTACCACATATACCCCATGCACCATTTTCGTAACATTGTATCCTGTTGGCAGTTGTGTCGTAATACATCGCACCATTAACTGCTGTGATACCCGTGCTGGTTGTGGCGCTATCTAAAACTAATATTGTTGTAGCTGTACCAGTGCCTGTGTTGTTGCCGATTTTTATCTTATTGCCAGTTGAAGTATCAACTGTGAACATAGTGTCTGCTGCTGCAGCCGATTGAATTGTCATTGCCGTAGAAGAAGTGTTTTGTTGGTTAATTGTACCACCAAAGTAGTTGGTTCCACCCTGAGAGTAGATAGCATAATTGAGGGCAGTGGCACTAGATTGAGTATCTACATATATGCCATAAGCATTTGTAACTCTCGCCGAACCCATATTATTAACTAATAGTCCGTAAGCATTTGTTACACTCGTAGTGCTACCAGCTATTATTGGTGAAGATGCTACATAGTCAGCGAGTACAGAAACAGTACCGGCGCTTCCTGATTCTAATGAAATGAAGCTGTTTACACCCCTTAGAGCGCTTGTTGTACCACTGCCATCCAAAGATACCTTGCTGGTTGTGGCTTGTACGATACCTGTATTATATGTACCATTTTTAACCGCCCAAGAGTATATTCCATAGCTATTAGCCGCACCATTGACTGTGGGCGTAAAGTCTGTTCGAGATAAGATACCATATTGCGTAGTTGTAGCATCAAAGGTTTTACGGATATAAAGCTTGTTTGCATCATCTGGGGCAGTACCTATACCGATATTGCCATCATTACGAACTGTGAAAAGATTGCTTGTACCACCGCTATCGGTTACAAATAAGGCATTGGCTGTATTGTCGGCAGTGGAACCTTGTACAACTAACCTACCGCCTGTTGGAGCAGTGTTCCCTATACCTACATTGCCACCTTGGAATATTGCGGCATAATTGTTATCACCACCAGTTGGAGTTGCTACATATAATCCATAGTTATTGGTGGCCGCGCCCCCACTACCTGTAAATGAACCAGTTGATGTTACATATAAACCATATTTATTTATTGCATCAGTTGTGGTATTTGTAGCTAGGTTCTCGAAATAGCCGTTGTAGTTAGCTGTCGTGACGGCCGTATTATCGGTATAAACATGTAATTTACCAGTTGGGCTGGTGGCACCTACACCCACATTGCCAGTTGTATCTATTGTGAGAAGCTTAGTGCTTGCGGACATAATATCTTCAGTGCCAGCACTTTGACGATAACCTATATGAAACTTGTAACCATCGCCACTGCCTTGAGACATCATTGCCCAACTTCGAGCACCTGTGCTCATAATTACCCCAGAGCCATAGCTACTGCCATCTTCTGTTGACTTTATCTGCAACCTACCGTCAGTTCCCTCAATAATGCTCTCGACATTGTTATCCGAATATGTACCTGTACTAGTTGCAGAATAAACATGTAGGTTGGCTGCCGGTGACGTAGTGCCAATGCCAACATAACCACTATTGACTATCAAACCATAGTTAGCTGTGGTACCACCTGAGGCATTAAGATAGAGGGCTACGTTTGTACTGGTACCTCCACTGTGGGTGTTAGATATGTAACCACCGTAAGTTGTTATTCCTCCGGTACCATTAGCACCGGTAGTTAAGATGTTCAAAGCTTTTTGGGCAGCAGCGGCGGCTATGCCAGATACTTGCAAATCTACTAAAGTACCAGTCAAAGTAGTAGAACCAACATTTAGGTTTGATGTGGCTGTAGTGGTGCCTACACTCAGATTACCAGCCAGATAGTTTAACCCGCCAGCAGAGTAGATTGAGTAATTATTATCAGCGCCAGTTGTGTCAGCCAAGTATAATCCATAATTATTAGTGTAAGTACCAGTAGAGCCAGCAAAAGAGCCGGATGAGTTAACATATAACCCGTATTTGTTCATGCTGTCAACAGTAGTATTGGTGGCAAGATTTTCGAAACGACCACTATAGGTAGTCGAGGTTGCTGCAGAGTTAGAGATATAAGAATGCAATCTACCGCTTGGATTGGTAGTGCCAATTCCTACATAACCATCGCCAGTAATAGACATTTTAGTGGTAACGCTACCCAGTGCGCTAGTGCCATAATCTTGTACCCCAAAATCTAATCTTGGCTCTAAATAATCAGGCATTGTATCGGTGTTGACTAACCTTATATATGCCCCGTACAAATCGTTACTGCCACGTTGTACAAACAGCAAACCAGTTGCATCATTTTCGTCAGTTAATTCACCTCCAGAAATCCTTAAAACATCGTTTACACCGCTTCCAGCCGTGCCAGTGCCTTGGATAGTCATTTTATTATCTGGTGCCGTAGTACCCACACCTACATACCCGTTATTTAAGATTGTCATTGCTGTGGTACCACCAGAGTTACCAACCTTAATCTGAATATTGGCATTGGTTGCCGTATTCCCTGCAGCCGCTGAGTTGCCTTGCAAGGTTAGGATGTTATCTGCAGTAGTGCTGTTAAATAGCAGTGGGGTTGAAAAACTAGTATCAGCTGTACCTGTGCCAGATATATGGAAGTTAGAGCTAGCTTGTAAACTTGTTTGATTTAATATGTATGCACCCGTACTGCCAGCCAGTAAGTCTACTGTTGTTGTGCCATCTTTACGGAAGTTCAAGTTGGTGCCGTTAAACCACATGTCACCGATTACTGGTGCACTAACATCAACTGCCGATGAAGCTGTTAGTCGCAATGAAGCCACGCCTGTTGTGGGGGCGGCGACTACTAGGTTAGCTGTTGCAGAGGGGGCTACACCTAACCCCAGATTACCTGCTAGGTAGTTGAGACCACCAGCTGAGTAGATTGAGTAATTATTAACAGCGCCAGATGGCGTAGCAATATATAAACCATAGTTGTTGGTAGCAGCTCCACCACCTCCAGCAAAATTACCAGAAGAGTTTACATAAAGGCCATATTTATTTATACCGTCGGTGGTAGAATTTAATGCCAGGTTTTCGAAGTAGCCACCATATACACTGATACTCACTTCTGTAGCTACCCTAGTAACATGCAGCCGGCCAGTAGGAGTGGCTGTACCGATGCCAACTTTACCATTGTTTAAAATTGTCATGGCGGTTGTTGCACCACTATCATCTACTTTGAATTGGATATTTGCATTGGTAGATATATTGCCAGTTGTTGCAGTATTGCCTTGAATAGCCAAAACACTATTTGCGGTTGCTGTACCAACAAGGAGTGGTGTTGTGAAACTAGTATCAGCCCGACCAGTGCCAGATATCCAGAAATTAGACGTTGCTTGCTGCCCAGCATTTTGGTTTTGGATATAGCTACCAGTAGTACCACTTGCACAATCACCCCAACTCGGTGCGACTGTACCATTGCCAGATACCAAACATTGGCCAGTGCTACCAACAGTTGTTACACCTATGGCACTAGTACCATTGCCATAGAGTACTCCGTATTGTGTAAACGTAGCAGCCCCTGTGCCACCGTGATCAACATCAATGGTTGTGCTGTGCCAGCTACCAGAAGTTAGTGTGCCCACCCCAGTAATAGAAGCCAAGTTGCCAGTAGTAATAATTGTCGCTGAGGTAGCAGCAGCTAGGTCTGGCAAGCTAAAGCTTTGGTTGCCGACTGTTGGGTCGGTGAATGTAAGTGAAGTGTTGTAGGTACCATTATCGACTGCTAATTTAGATGAGCTCATAGCATATGGCACAGCTGTTATTTGCATACGTGGGTTCATTTCACCGTCCCAGCTAGGGGCACCAGTACCACCAATGTTGAGGGTTAGATAAAGCTGTTGACCCCAGTTGGGGATATGATTGTCAAAGGCGTGAACAGAGCCAAGGCTTGCTGTAACATAACCGTTCTTGGTGGTTATCTTGCTAGCTCCTGTCCAGCTTTCTGTCCAGAGGTTTGTACCGCCACTGCTATCATCGTAGATTTTAAACTCTACGTTATAGCTACCATCAGGTACAAGATTACCGGCAGCAGTTAGGATACGAGCTTGGAAGTTTATTGTATTATTGGTAGCTGCTTGAACATGTTTTTGATTCAGGTTAGCATAAGAGATTGTGCCCAACACGACAAAAAGCACCAAACTCAACCAAGTGAGGGTGCGCAGAAAAACGCTACGACTGGTGCGGATCAGTCTATTCACTGTGTATTTTGCCTTTATTTTGATTTGTGCGGTTTGTCTTAGCTTTTTTGCTTTTTGCCTAGTGCGGATTAGGCTTTTGCTTTTGCTAATGTTTGTTGTGCGGACAAACTGAGTTAATTATCTCTGTTGTCAAGATATG
>CAZIHK010000036.1:0-3837 GCA_964539035.1 uncultured Candidatus Saccharibacteria bacterium
TCTTCATTTTTAATATTTATTGGTAACAAGTCCATACCTAAAAATACTAAATCTGGCTGGCGATCAATCAATGCTTCAAGATCTAGCAAATTATTAACTAAAGTGATGCTAACGTTAGTGTAATACTTTGCTAGAACTTCAAGTATTGCTATGCGCGATCTTTGGCTCATAGAACTAAATCTGCTATATGACGAGCTAACTATCTCAATATGCTTACTAATTTTTATCACTATCTAGACCCCATTGAAGAAGACCAACTATTAACCGGCCACCTTGACTTACATTAATTATTTATTTTAATTAAGAATTTCGGAAGTTGTTGCCACCACTCGGGCGTCGATCTTCTTGAGGGCGTGCTTCGTTAACGACGATTGATCGTCCGCTAACTTCTTTGCCATTCAATTTTTCAATAGCGCTTTGGCCATCTTTCACTTCGGCCATTTCTACAAAACCAAAACCTTTAGATTGGCCGCTGTCTCGATCTTTAATCACGACTGCACTCACCACTTGACCTATTTCGGCAAAAAGCTCTTCGAGTTCCTTGTCGTTTACGCTGTAAGCTAATCCACCTACATATAATTTCATTGCCATGTTGTTTTGTCCTTTATTTAACTAATATCGCCAGAGCTTAATATCATCTGCCCGCTACGATATTTATGTCTTTTATTTGGACTAATTATGACAACGGAAAGGTTATAGTAACCACTTGCTTAAGCTTATTGTAGCATGGGTAACTGTAATATCATAATAATTATTAAAAAAAGCAAATTACATATATCTGATCTGTACTTAATGTATAATTAGTGCATTAACAATTAGTATTGCTGGAATCCGGTGTGAATCCGGGACTGTGCCGCAACGGTAAGACAGCTATTGTCTAGTCCGATACAGCTTAAATCTCCCGAGCAGGAGTAGTTATCTATGATATTGACCCCTGCTTGGTAGTAGGGGTTTTAAATTGCCAATAGATAATCTACACGCAACAGAACAAGAGCTGTTGTCTCCACAATTAGAAATATTGTCAAGAAAACATACCGCATACTTGGGGCGATTGGCTATTGGTCCCGAAAATTTGGGTATAAACGATCCATTAACACACCTGTATCAATACCTTGAGAGTGGTAATTCAGCTTTAGTGGGTATTAAAGAAGACGTTGAAACTGATATTGCAGAAAGGTTGCCAAAAGCACCGTTTGTAAACTATGTTGGTTTTGAATTTACCGGTCAAGATTTTGTGTCGTTAAAAGATAAAGTTTCTATGGATTTAATGACTAAAACTAATTTGAAAATATTCGAAGCAGAAGCAACCAGCAATCGTATGCTTTTTGAGGAGCTCATAAGGGCAAAAACTGAGGCTCAAGAAACTCAAAAACTAGCAGAATGGTTTAAATATGCCCCAAAAGGTGCATATTTAGTATTTGAGTCTCTACCAATTGGCCGCCAAAAATTTGCGATATCTCGGATATATCAAAAGGTAAATGATAATTTGCTTGAGGGTTGTTTTGTATCTTTGTATAATCCCAATGTATGTCATTTTAACGAACTTCGGAAAGAACTTGGTTCGGATACTAATAATTGCAAAACAGAAATTGATCTATTGCAAAACTGCTATGAGTTTTATACACCAGAATTAATTTTACCCGATAAATTTATAGATTATTACGTTGGCATTTACGATCGTATCTTGCAAAAACAAAACAATATAAAGCATAGTTTTGGCTTAGATAATAACAACCTAAAGGCACATAAAAACGGATTAAATACAGTACGCAGTCAACCCAGTCTTACGGACATATATTTAGATACGATCAAAACTTTGGCAAATAGCCAGGGGTTAATAACACCAGAATTAGTACAAATAAACAATAAACTAGGTATGGGTTTGAACATCATTAAAAATCAAGCTATATCACTTGAGTTAGCCCAAAACATTATGAAAGAAGTAATCTTAGGGATAACCAGCGTGATAGATAAAGCCGATGAAGATCTGCTAGTTGATTTAAAAGATTCTGAGACTAGCCAAGAAGCAAACTATAGCGCAATTTCATATTTCGGTAACCAAGCCAAAAATACCGGTGAAATCTATGCTAGCAACGGATGCCCAGAATATAGCAGAAAATCTCCTAGTGTCTTAGACAGTAATCAGGATTCTGAATACGGAGTATTAAGTAAGGTATTTAATACAAAACAAACGCCAAATAATTTTGGTAAACCTAAAATTGGTGTTTGCCGAATATTTAATTGCCCTAGCCGAGGCAATATTAGTTGGTGGCCAGATAAAACGCTTGTAGGCGGCTGTGATATATGTGTTTGTTGCCATAAACTGTTCGAAAAGGGTAAATCCCCAGAATCAGTCCATAAAATAAATAAACATAAAGCCAGCCAAGACACCCAAAATAAACAAACTACATTTTAAAGATAATTTTAGATAAATGAAACGCCAAAAAGCTTATAATGTTCTTATGCTTGGGACCAATAGCCATTCATTATTTAAAAATTTATCAACCAAAAGTTTGGCAATATATTTGTCTATTTTTGTTGTATTCATTGTTGGATTAGTAGCTATGATTAATAATATCTGGCAAGTACCCCAGGCTTTAAGTATTAGCCAACATGTGATTATAGTGATGCTTGTTTTATTTATTTGGAACGTTGCATTTATTCGATATTACTCGATGCATAGCCGTTTTGATTTGATGTTAGGCTACGCTTATCTCGTTGTATTTGTGCTGGTATGTGTCCAGTTGGCTGGGTTAGCTTTTAAAATTAATCAGATCATAGAGTGGACCGATGTTATAGAGCATATCTTATTGGGTATGATGTTGTTTTTGTTGTTTCCATTCATTAAAACTAAAGATAGTTTAATGAAAAAACTAAAAAAAGAACGATTATTATTGTATTTGGCGGTACTTATTATGGTTGCAGTCGTTGGCGGTATTATTGCCAACAACGTAAAGCATGATACACACAGTGAAGTTATAGAACTATTAAATGTAGTCGCACTTCTAATATTGCTAATAGCGTTTTATAGGATATGGCAAAGTAGGTACTTAATAAATTACAGATTAATGAGCTACATTGTATTGTCTTTAATACTGCTTATAATGTCTGAGATTGTATTCGCAGTTTCTAGTAGCGATTTTAGCTCAAATAGATTTTATGCGGGGGTATTTGAAGCTTTATCATTTGCTGTTCTAGCCTATGGTTTATTAATAAATGTTGTCGAGGCTTTTAAGTATCAAGCAAGAGCCAGGTTAGTTTTGCTAACTAAAAATAAGGAACTAGCATCAATTGACAAACAAAAAGACGAATTTGTCAGTTTTGTGTCCCATCAGCTCAGGACACCCTTAACAGCCATTAAATGGCGTATAGATTTTATGAAATCTGATGGTAAATTAAACCATGCTCAAAAGGAAGATATTGACACTATAGAAAAGTCGAACCAAAAATTGATTGATCTTGTGAACATGTTCTTGAATATTTCGAGGCTAAATATGAAAAGATACATGCCCGTTATTGAAAAGTTTAGACCATTCGAAATTATTAACATAATAATAGAAGAAAATAATCAGTTAATAATACAAAAAAACATAGATTACAAGATTAAGTGCCATAAAGATGTTCATTTAGAATTCGATAAAACCGCCTTTATTTCGATTTTGGACAACCTTATCACGAATGCAGTTAAATACAGCAAACAAGATGGCAAAATAGAGATATTTTGTGATATTAACCAAGATAAAATAGTGATTATAGTCAAAGACGATGGTATGGGTATGCCCAAAGCCATGCAAACAAGTTTATTTAAACCATTTGTAAGACTGAATAATGCAAATA
>CAZIHK010000037.1:0-2660 GCA_964539035.1 uncultured Candidatus Saccharibacteria bacterium
CTCTGGGGAAGCTGAAGCCAAAGGTACTACCCTTGCCCTCGGTGGTTTTAAAGATAATTGCCCCGCCCTGGGCTATAACCACTTTTTTGGCCATAAATAGGCCCAAACCAGTGCCGTCTGGGCGAGCTTTGCTTTATCTATGCAGCTTAAGTGATTCTAGGCGTGTAATACGTTTTTCGTGACTATTTAATTGATTAGAACGATCAACAACCGCGGTCTTAATGATTTTTACATCCGATTTCAGCTCTTCAAATTCATCTCGTTTTGGAATGTCTTTCAGCTGGTCTTGCATTTGCCCAACAACCTCAATTACAGCTTCAAATTTACTATTCATTTCTTCTAAGAGTATGTCTGTATGGCTCATATGTTTTTGTATTATACCAAAGATTTATTGTTTGCCTGGTAAAACCGAAATGATTTGTGAACTCTTAGCTAGAGAAATTGGAAGACTCTAAGTCCTTCTTGCCCAAATTCAACTTTTACTTTTTAATTTCTAGTTTTTCTCTGGGGAAGCTGAAGCCAAAGGTACTACCCTTGCCCTGGTGGTTTTAAAGATGATGGCCCCGCCCTGGGCTATAACCACTTTCTTGGCCATAAATAGGCCTAAACCAGTACCATCTGGGCGGGCTTTACGGGCATTGCCAGCCCTATAAAACTTGGTAAACAATTTGTGTTGTTCGCTTTTGGGTACGCCAATCCCGGTATCTGTTACAGTAAACTCTATTGTTTTATCTGTTGCTTCAAGTTTAATTGTTATCAAACCGCCGTTAGGAGTGTAATAAACGGAGTTATCGGCAAAGTTCATTATTACTTGCCTTATCTTGGTCTCGTCTAGTTTGAGCATTGGGAACTCGGTTGGCTTGTTAAACTTCATTTCTAGCCCGCGGGCTTTTACTGTCTCTGTTAATTGTTTGATTTCACTGGCTATTACATCTGGTAAATAGGTTGGTTTAGCATCAATTACAAACTTGCCAGTTTTAAGCCGGCTAACATTTAACAAATCGGCAATTAAATAAACCATGCGCTGGCTAGATAAAAAGGCTTGGTCTAAAAAGCTCTTTTGCTGGGCATTAACTTCGCCAGCATCGCCCTCTTGAAGCATAGATATATAACCCTTTACGCTGGTTAATGGCGTGCGCAATTGGTGGGATGCCATGCTAATAAATTCGTCTTTGGCTTCATCTAGCTCTACCAGCTTAGCGTTGCTCTTTTGCAGCTCGGTGGTGGCGATTTCTATCTTCTTCTGTAAAGTTATGTTAAATTGTGCAATTTCTATAAAGCGCAAACTATTCTGTACGGCAATTGCTACCTCATCAGCAACAATTTCTACCATCTGGATATCTTGTTTCGTCGATTTATTGCCGCTGCGTTTTTGGCCAACAATTAAATAGCCTACATGTTGGTCTTGCGACATCATTTTGGCAATAGTCTCTACTTTTAGCTTGCGCATTAGCTCGGCAATTTCTTCGTCAGTCTCTTCGTTTATGGTAAAGATTTTTTGGGTTGATTTATCTATTAGCTCGTCTAACTTTTCCCAGCCGTTTTGGCCGAATATTTTAGGGTTAGTACCAGCCACATGGAAGTCAATTGATGACTTTTCGTCTATATAAAAATCGCAAAATTCGACATTAGTATTATCTGTTACGATTTTGGCTGTACTATTTAACAGTTCGTACAAATCTACGGTGTTAACAATTTTATTATTTATTTGGTTTAAAAATACTTGGGCATCGTAAGCATCGCGGTAAAAAATTGCGTTAGTTATTTTATCAAAGAACCTTTTGAGTGGCTGGAAAACCAAGGCAGTAATTGCACTAAAAATTGCTAAGATTATCTCAGTTTTAGTATCTAGTTGTATGCCTAATATAAATTGCGCGACTAAAATTGCAACAGTGGTATAAATAGCAAACACAACCACCAATGCAGCAATATAGGCAATTGCTTTGTACAAAAAAGAGCTAAAGTTAAATAATCTGAGAGAGAAAACCGAGAAAGCAATAATAATTACGAATAATAGCACGGCTATAGAATTCACCACATCAGTAAAGTTATTCCACGCCTGTGAGGTCAAAATGTAATTGCTAATAAATATTAGACATAATGTTAATATCATCCCCCTGGATAAATACATGGCCTGCTTTGAGATCTGAGGCTCGTTAGATCTGTTTCTCCTTAAATATCTTTCAAGAGCAAAAACTCCGTGAGCAATGAAAATAATTGGTATAAAAGTAACTAACCCATTTAGCAATAAGTTAATTTGAATATTTAACTGACCATCCACAATGTTCGCGCTTCCAATATCGAAGAAAGCAACCAATGCCAAGCATATTAATGAAAGCACTAGGTAGGCGATAATAACAATTTTTCCTGTTTTCTCTTTTATCAAACTCTTTGCCAAATAAAGATAGCTGATAGCGAGTCCAATAGAAAAAGCGGTATTTGATCTAAAGATTATATTCCAAATTACAATGTCATTCGAAAGATGATACGCAGTTTGGCTGATAGACCATAAAGCTATAAAAATGTTGAATATATAAAAGCTACGTCTTAGTTGTTTTTTATCATCTGTATTATTACCAATAGAAGCATAGTATATTAGAAAACAGAACAGTAATTCACAGATTAAACAGGCTATAAATATTATGGCTAAAAGCATATGC
>CAZIHK010000038.1:0-4157 GCA_964539035.1 uncultured Candidatus Saccharibacteria bacterium
GGCATTAATAAATCTAGTACAAAATCAACAAATGTATTATCGGCAGTTGATACCCAAAACAAAAAAACATTACCCAGAGAAAAACCAAAATTTAAGATACTTTACCCCTTGGGCAGCGAAAAAGAAATTGTTGGGGACGTAGTTCGTTCTACACCCGATAATGTAGCACCAGGCTACAGGTACTTTGATGATATAGGGGGTGTGGTTGTAAGTATTACACAGCAACAATTACCAGAAAGCTTTAAGCCAGATACGGCAACAAAACTAGCCAGCATGGCCAAGGACTTCCAAGCCACCAATGTAATAAAAATTGATAACAACATTATTTACCACGGTTTAAGTGAGAAGACCAAACAACAATCGTTAATTTTTACAAAAGATAATCTGTTAATCTTTATAATTTCAGAAACAAAGATTAGCGATGATGCGTGGGTAGGTTATATTTTGGGTTTAAAATAAAATAATTAAGCAAAGTTCTAGGGTATAATAACAGATACATTTATGGATTCAAGCAACTACAAATTACCTAAGCGCAGACCAATTGATTATGGCCCTAAAGTTAAGCCAAAAGCTATAGCATATAAACCCATTGCTCAGCCAATTTACCCTGTAAATCAAATTAATCAAAAACCCAATAACACTGCTAATCGGCAACCTGCTAAATCCTTAAAACCACAATCTAAACCCAAGCCTTATAACCAGCCGGTACAAAAGTTAGTTCCGCAGGAACAATCACTAGACCCAAAGGCTGAAGCAGTATACGTTGTCCCTGTAAAAACTAAAAAAAAGCACAAGACTAAGCGTATAATTAAAAAAGTTTTGATTATTTTGCTTGTTATGGCGTTATTGGGTCTGCTAGCCGGTGGTGGCTACTTTGGGTATAAAAAATATAAAGAAAGCAAAAAACCAGTTGTAAGTAGCAATGTCGAATCGACTAAAGCCGTTAATACTTCAGGTAACAGCTCAAAAAGTAATGTTAATCCAATTTTGGATGCTGATTATATAGTTTATGGTACCAAAGCAGGCTCTTTGTTCGTCACTAACAAGGCGGATTATACACAAGACCCTAACCTTGCTTCGATTAAAGTTGTCGCCAAGTCCACTTATCCTAACGACAATCGTGAGATTACGATTAATCAACAAAAAGTAGCTAGTAATTTTAGCACTGATCCGCAAGGTCTTAAAAAAATGGCTGATAGTATAGGCCCAAATACCCCTCTAACTACTACAAATGGTACGTCGTACATTATAACGGGTAATGCAACAGGTCTAACAGCTATTGGTGCAACCCTTGTAAGCGTTAGGACATCAGCCAGCTTAGCTATGGCAGAATGGCAACAGATATTTAATGATCTCCAACCAGTGCAGATTTAGGATACTAGTATTATAAGGCTAGTACATAAAGGTTTGTGGATAACGGGGGTGATAACAGGGATAAAATGCTTGCGTTTTACGACGTATCTGTTCTACACTTAAGGGGATCTTTACTAAAACAAAAAACAAAAACTAAAGATCACAAAAAAACACAAAAACAAAACTAACATGCAGAAAGCGACGAGAACGGCGAAAGTCGTCTACTCAACTATAAATAGGGCAGGGCACCTAGTGCCCAGGTTTGTGTTAATTGGCTTTTTGCTAACAGTGGTGATGGTAGCCGCATTAAGCACCCAAAGGGCGCATGCAGCCACCAACAGCACAATCAACTTCCAAGCTAGGGTATTAACAGCCAGTGGCTCAGTTATCCCAGACGGTAATGTTAATATTCAGTTTAAAATTTATGATGCCTCGAGTGGTGGTAATAACCCCTGGACAGAGACGCAGACATTGCCCGCAAAAAACGGCTATGTAACAGCCAGCTTAGGTAGTGTTACTAGCTTCCCAGGCACTATCAATTGGGATCAAGAACTCTGGCTAACAATGAATGTTAACGGTGATGGCGAGATGGGTCCGAACCGCATGAAGATAACAGCTGTGCCTTATTCGTTTAGGTCTGGTCAGGCTGATTTACTGACAAATGGGAGTGGTACTATTAGCGCTTCTTCGCTAGCACAACTAGCACCAACTAGTTTACAAACAATCACAAACGCAAATGCAGCTCTAAGGATTAATCAACTTGGATCAGGTGGGCTATTGCAATTACAAGGTAGCAATAGCGATGTATTCACAGTTAGTAATATCGGGGAAGTCGCGGCATCTGGAGGTCTTAGAGTTGGTAACTCAACTAGCGCAGTAGCGGGCACCATCCGTTGGACTGGGACAGCATTTGAAGGCTATGATGGCTCCTCTTGGTCGCCACTCGGTAGCGTGTCAGTAGCATCTGGGGCAACAATCAGCTTTACGTCTGGGATCCAAAATGTCGGCGCAAACATAACAGGTTCTAGCGTAGAGACTCTGGTGTTTACTAGTTCGACTGCTGTATCAAACATTGCAGCAGTGACTGGAATTACAGCACCGGCAGCTGGTAGCTTCAGGTCTTGTACAGTAAAGAATACCGCAGCTATTACGGCTGGGACTCTTGGTTTGCGATGGGTTGTAAATGGTGTCTCTGTAGGTTCACCTGCTTGTGAAATGAATTCAACAAATAATCGACAGTCTTCTACTGCATTAAATGCAGGTACAGTAACATTTTCTGCTGGTGACACAATTGGTATTGCTTTTGATACAAGCGCCGGATTTTTGCCAGCAGGAACAAATGACTTTACAGTTTATTGGACTGTAGAATACACCGGCACAAGTACTGGATTGCCAACAGCTTCAACCACACTACAAACTGCATACGACAATTCTTTGACAGCAACAATCCAAACTACCAACAATAAAGATATTAAGTTCAATTTAGCTAATACTGCCATTGATAGTAATTTCTTGGTTGATATCCAATCGGGTTCAACATCTAAATTTGCTGTTCAAAACAGCGGTTCTGACATTTTTAGAGTTAGTGGGCTGGGTGATGTTATGGCTGGCCAGGGTATATCACTAGGCAATAGTAGCAGTACAACAGCTGGTACGCTAAGGTGGACTGGTACTGATTTTGAAGGTTTTGATGGCTTAAATTGGATATCACTAACCTCCGGGAGTGGAGGGTCAGGATTGGGTGTAAATGTAATTAGCAGAGTTAAACAAGTAAATGAATCAGTAATTAGTAATATTAATTTACAGGATGATGATGAGTTAACGTTTGCAATTGGACCTAACGAGGAATGGACTTATCGCTTTGTTGTCCAGGCTAACGCAGCAGCGGCAGCTGATCTCCGATTTGCCGTATCTGCCCCTGTTGGGGCGGTGTGTAATACTGCTTCTTCGGAAGCAGAAAATAGTGCATCTGATGCACAAGTTGGTTGTGGTGTTTCGTCGGCTATCTTAAATGGTAATGCTGCTCCAGAGATGTACGAAATAACTGGTAGAGTGCAAAACGGGCCTACCGCAGGTAATGTTACTTTGCGATGGGCTCAATTTACATCAAATGCTACCAACACAATTGTTTATGCAGGTAGTTATTTGCAAGCTATCCGTTCTATAGGTGCTGGCGGTGTAGGCCAACCATTTGCCCAGGGTGGTAACAGTTTTGGGACTACTGCGGTATTAGGGACAAGCGATAGTAATAATTTGAGCATAATTTCTAATGGTCTAGCCAGATTAACAGTAGCTGCTGGTGGTAATGTCGGTGTGGGTGATACAACCCCAGCTGCACTCTTTACTGTCGGTACTAGTGATGCGCTACAAATTAATGCTAGTGGTGACTTACTCACCTCAGGCAAAATGACTGTTAACGGTTTATCGACTCTTGGTGGAAGTTTAGTGGCCGACAACAGCGCAACAGGAGTGACTGCCACAACCGAAGTTACACCTAGAGCTAATGTAACCACTATAAATTTAACAGCTGCAGCTTTTGCCAATAATGATGTAATTAGGATAATAAACGCAGGGCAAAACTACTTTACTCGTATTGTTTCGGGCGGTGGTACAACCACTCTTACGGTATCGCCATCTGTTAGTTATGATGCTAGCGCAACAGTCGAAAGATATAATATCCAGAACATTGGTGCGACCAGCTCTGACTACAGTACATTAACTAATCGATTCTTCCAGGGTTACTTTTTGGGTGGAGTAGTCGTAGGGGCAGGAAGTACAACAATTAGCGATGGCAACATTAATAG
>CAZIHK010000039.1:0-2500 GCA_964539035.1 uncultured Candidatus Saccharibacteria bacterium
CCTATAATTCTAGTCCGCTAGCCGCTGATTCGGCTTTACGAGTTTTGTATCAATTATCTGCGCCCCAACGGATTGCAGTTTTGGGCGATATGAACGAGTTAGGCGAGGTTTCGGCTCTTGAACACGAATTATTAGGAAAATTATGCGACCCAGATCAGCTAGCTTGGGTTGTAACCGTTGGCCCTCAAACCGAAAAGTATTTGGCACCAGCCGCTAGGTTGCGTGGATGTCAGGTTAGAAGTTTCAAAAATGCCCTTCAGGCTGGAGCCTTTGTTCGAAGTGTAATGCAGGACGGCGCTGCAATTTTATTCAAGGGCTCAGAAGGTGGCATTTACCTCGAAGAGGCGGTAAAAGTTGTGCTTCATTCAACCGCCGACGAATTGCTTTTAGTCCGCCAATCCCCCGAGTGGGTTCAGCGGAAAAATGACTTCTTTTCAAAAGGGTGAGGTTAATTAGCCTAATCACAATGCTAATGTTATAATTATGATGATAATTAAATTTATGGAAGCTAATAAAAATATATGAATAATAATAAAAGCGCCTTCACTATTGTAGAATTATTGGTTGTCATAGTTGTTATCGGCATCCTAGCTACTATCACTCTAGTTTCCTATTCAGGCTTGGCTTCAAATGCTAGTAAAACTACATTAATTTCTGATCTCAAAAATGCATCAACTCAGTTAGAATTAGACAAAATGTCAAATAATAGCGAAAACTATCCATCCTCCAAAGAGGCGGCTGCAGGCGGGGCTGGTCTAAAGTCTAGCACTGGTTCAAACTTGACCTATACCTATGACAGTGACAGCAACTCCTATTGTTTGCTTGCTACTAATTCTAATAACGCATCTTATTATATAAACTCAATTACCAAAATCCCAACTGCAGGCACTTGTCCTGATTTGTTAAATAGTTTTGCCATCGTGTGGGGCGGTGAAGGTTCCGATATTGGCAACTCCGTAGTCCAAACTAGTGATGGCGGCTATGCAGTAACTGGCAAAACAGATAGTTGGTCGAGTTATTATGAGATATTTCTAGCCAAATACGATTCTAGTGGAGATTTAACATGGAATAAAACATGGGGAGGTTACGGCGGTGACGAGATGGGCAACTCATTAGTCCAAACTAGCGATGGTGGTTACGCTGTCACTGGCTGGATTGATAGCTCTGGAAATGGATACGATATGTTCATCCGCAAGTACGATTCCAATGGTACTTATTTATGGCTCAAGACATGGGGCGGTGCTCTTTATGATGACGGCAGTTCAATAATCCAAACCAGTGATGGTGGGTACGCCGTAACGGGCAGTACTGGTCTTGGATATGACAATGATATTGGTCTAACTGATATGTTTATTGCCAAGTATGATAATGTGGGGACGTTATTATGGGACAAGACCTGGGGATCTTATGGCTACGATTCTGGTACCTCAATAATCCAAACCAGTGATGGTGGCTATGTCGTAATTGGTTCTACAGAAAGCTATGGTGCTGGCAATTATGATACATTCATTGTCAAGTACGATTCTAGTGGCAATTTAATTTGGAATAAAACTTGGGGCGGGGCTCTTAATGATATTGGTACCTCTGTAGTCCAATCCAGCGACGGTGGATTCGTAGTAGCAGGAAGGACTAATAGCTACGGAGCTGGTAGCTATGACATGTTCATTGTCAAGTACGATTCTAGTGGCAATTTAATTTGGAATAAAACTTGGGGCGGCACAGGTTATGACGGGGGCTATTCTCTAGCTAAAACTAATGATGGTGGATATGCAGTAACCGGCGCTACTGATAGTTATGGGGCTGGTTATGAAGATGTGTTTGTTGTCAAATACAATTCAGCTGGTATTTTATCCTGGAATAATACTTGGGGCGGCGCTGACTGGGATGGAGGTATCTCTATAGCTAAAACAAGTGACGGAGGCTATGTTGTTACAGGTACTGCTTCTAATTTTAGTGGTGCAACAGATATGTTACTCATTAAATACAATTCTAGAGGAGAAATTAATGACTGCTTATCGCCAATGTGCCAGATCCCAGATGCCAACGAATCTAGCCTAGATGTTGAGGACTCTAGCCCAGATGCCAACGAATCTAGCCCAGTAGCAACCGAATCTAGCCCAGATGTTGAGGACTCTAGCCCAAGTGCAATAACAACGCGCATTTTACCGATTACTCCTGTCCCTACGATGACAATGACTTTCTCTAGTCAGGAGTTGTATATTGCTTGGCCAGGTGATAATCAAACGGTTTGTAAAGAGTGGACAGTCCCCAGCGGCAATACTATCAAAGGATTTCTAGTGTCCCAAGAAACAGAGTCTGAGTATGATTACTTTACTGTGTCTTCTAATGATATTGAGATATATAATGACTCTGGGGTTAGAACTAACATCTACGTTGATCTCACGAGTTCACCAGGCACGACTCTATCTGCTTGTCTATCTGCTGATGGATCTACCCAAGATGGTTACGGCGGTGAAGTAACTGGGGTATTATACCTGTC